>NZ_JBEZJP010000169.1:0-15332 GCF_040653175.1 Actinomadura sp. NPDC048032 | reverse complement strand
TGAGGTGGACGGCGTCCAGAAGCCCGGTGAGCTTGGTGTGCTGGACCTCGTGGGCCAGCGTGACCGCGAGGAAGCGGGCGTCGGGCGGGCTGGACGCGTTGAACCGCACACCCCGGAACGTGCTTCGGTGAAAAGCTCCCTGAACCAGGGAAGGCACACCGCGAACTCGACGCTCTTCTGTAGCTCCTGCATCTCCCAGAGCTTCTCGAATCCGTACGAGGTGGGTCGGGCGTCCGCGACTAGGCGCTTCGCCGCCGCGACCGCGCCTTGTTCTCGCACCATGCCGAGGAAGACGGTCGGGTTGTATCGTCCCCTCAGCTTTGCCAACTCGCCGGTCACGTGGTCGTGAAACCTCGTATCGAGATCGCGCGCCGGAGCGGGCGGGGCCACCGAGCCGAGTTCGGCCCGTGCCATGGCCGCGAGATCCGCGTCACAGACCGCCCAACGCTCGCCTCTCCACACGACCGACCAACTGGCATCGGCATCATGATCCGACCAGAGGCACTTGCCCTCAGTTGCCTTGCTACCCACCGCGTGCAGGTCCGGGTCATACGGCATCGCCATGAGCACGCCGACGGCCGGCCATGGAACCCGCCCATAGAACGCCATGGAAAGTCCCTCCTGCGGGTGCCGGGGTCAGCAGGGGTCTCAGAGTAGATCTATTACCCCGGTTGGAAGTTTCATTCACCGGGACTTGACCGGAACCGGCGAGCGCCCGCAGGAAGCCGCGATCTGCGCATCTGTAGAGAAATACAGACAAATCAGCCGACTTGTCCTCAATTCAATGGTTCGTGCGCTAACTCGTGTGGACGGATGTGCCCCTTGCGTCTCGGCCGACGGGGGTTGTGTCTGCTGACGTGGCGACAGTAACCTAAAGTGACTATTCGTGTAGGCGGCGTGTGTGAATAATGGGAGATCAGAAGTTACTTGATCTTCCTCGAACAGGTGCTAAGGAAGCGGAAGAAGGGCCTCTGACCTGGGCGGAAGCCTGTAGAGGTTGTCCTGGCGAGGTATCCGATCGTGTTCACACCGAAGAGGCCACTGGTTCGAACCCAGTATCGCCCACGTTTCCCCAGCTCAGAGGCTTGCTCGGATGAAGAGCAGGCCTCTTTGGCGTTGTCGCAGCCCGAAGAGGTCACGGGTTCCGACCCGGCAGCGCGCAACTCCGTCCCCCACAAGGCCCTCTTCGACTCCGTGCCAGGTCACTAGTGATCCAGTGGGAGAGATTTGGGAGATCACCCTCCTCCCGCCGTGAACGAGGCCACAAGAAGGCCGCTCTATCGGTCACTCTGTGTGGTTGATGGTGGGCTGCGTGCTCGCTGCATGTTCGCTCAGGTCCACCAGTCGGGTTGGGCTGTCGTCTGTTTGGCGGCATCCCAACAGGTCAGGCGCCCAGGTCGGCCCCGCGTCCTGCTTTGGCCGGGCGCCGTTGGCAGGTCACCTGGATCGTCTGCAGGCGTCGCCGCTGCTACGTCGAACCGTCCGAACGCCCCGGAAAGGCCCGCTGATACGGCACGGCCTTCACCGACTTCGGCTTCGCGCTCATCCGCGCATGGCGGGACGTGCTGCTGCCTGCGTGCCGACCCACCTGTCCCCATGACCAACGAGCCGTCCGCTACCTGGCTATGACCCGCGAGGCGGCAACCTCCACCGTCCAGCCCGACGGCACCGTCAACACCCGCGACGATGCCCCACATCACCGGATCAGCTACCGCGATCTCCTCGTGATGTCCGCCACGGCTGGCATCGTGCGGGGCGGCTTCGCGCTTCCGTCTCCCGGAGCGGTGCGATTTAGGTAGCCGGCGCCGGCCCGTGGGGAATCGGGCCGCGCGACGGCGGCCGGTCGGCGGTGGGGAAGAGGCGTTATGTCAGCTCGGCGGCTCGCGCTCGCTTGCCTGGCACGCGCTGCGGCCTGAGCCGCCATCGCCTGACCTTGGCGATGTCACGGGACCGCCGACTCTGCCTACTAACTCCTGAGAATCCGGGCTCGTAGTGGACCCGGCAGAGACACGAGTAGACCTCGAGAGGCGGAGCCGGATGGAACCGACGTGGCTCAGCGAGGCGGTGATGATCGGCTGTTCGGTGGCTGGCCTCACAGGGCTGTGGCTTCGGCTGCGGACACACGTCCAGCTTGACCGGACACGGCAAAGGACGAGAGCGGAGATGTTGCGGACGCTCCCGCCTGGGAGCCGGATGAGCGACCATGGAGCGGACGGCTCGCTGGTGCAAGTCGACGTTGGCCCGACACCACGCGGAGAACGCGGATGAGTGATGCGGCACCCGAACGCGTGGCGACACGGGCGGCGCGCCCCCGACCGGGTGTCCAGGAGTTCAGCACGCTGTACGAGAACGAAATGGCCAAGCTCACGCGGTTCGTCATGAAGCACGGCGCATCGACGACGGAAGCCGCCGATGCCGCGCAGTCGGCGTTCAGCTTGGCCTGGGAGTCATGGGACCGAATCCGCGAACCGAAGGCGTGGCTTCGTACGGTCGCGGTCCGCGAGTACTTGCGCCGCCCCCCGGTTGAAACACCGATTGACGCGGTGCCCGACCAGGCCGCGTTCCCGCTGCTCGACTCGGTGGAGCTCGGTGAGCAGGAACAACGGGTCATGGACGCGCTGCACACTCTGCCGATGAAGCAGCGGCAGGTGATGGCCTGGCACTATGACGGGTTCTCGAACGTCCAGATCGCGAGAGAGATGGGCATCAACGAGCCCGCCGTGCGGCAGAACTTGCATAGGGCGAGAGAGCGGCTGAAGGAACTGCTGCTCCGAACAGCTGGAGAGGCAGGCGACGAATGACCGGTTTCCACGACGACACCGCAATCGACCCCCTCGACATGCTGCTCCAGGTGGCCGACGTTCGCACGGAACAGGCTTTGCAAGCTTCATTGAAGCTGCACGCTGGCCTGACTGCCATCACCGCCCAGCGGGGCGAGGAGGCAGCGTCGGCCGCTCCCTCACGCGGTGAGGATGTTGGCGGCAGCTTTAGCGTCGGTACGTCCACCGGCCTCGGGGACGCGGACGTCCTCTTGGCTACCAAGCCGGCCACGCTGACCCTCACGCCTAGGAGAGACGAGGAACGGTTCCACCTGACTGATGCCGAGATCAAGCTGCTCGCGCAGATCGCCGCCGGGGTGACGGCCGATGTTGCCGCTCGCAAGTTGGAGTTGAGCGCCCGGACACTCCGCAGGCGCCTCCGAACGATCTGCGATCGCTTGGAGGTCAACACGCCCATCGAAGCCGTGGTCTGGGCCGCCCGGAGGCAATTGATCTGACGAACGACGCTTACCCGGCCCGCGGGCTGAACTTGCCGCTGCGGGCCGGGTGGTGTCTCCGCGGGTTGCGGCCACGTGTATTGGAGGAAAGATGTGCCGCCTGTGTTTCGTGGTCTCGCCTTGATCGACGGCCCGGATCCGCGTGATCTCGGTCTTGTGCCGAACCTTCCGGACCGAGAGCGGGCGGGAGCGGGCGGCGTAGCAGGTGGACGGTCCGATCCCGACGGCCGTGCTCATCGAGCACGCGGCAGATCGCCTCGATTCCGAACACCTGCTTAAGAGTTACGAGAACCGCTGTGGCAGATCGAGCTCGGCCGCGAAGAAACCCGCCGCAGCCTTGAGCATCTCGTCGGTGCCCTTTACCCGCCCGGTCCCGCGGAACTGCGACCTCGACCCTGCGCAATCTCGGTGGACACGGTCTTAGACGAGCTGCCGGTTACGGTGGCTACCGGCCGGCATGCCGGGCGTTCGCCCCGTTCATAGCCCTGATGCTCGAACATCTCCGCTTACAACGCGACCTGCTGCACCGTCTTGGTGGCTCGGCCAGCAGCCCGACCGGGCCCACCAGCGACACCCCCTGGCCAGGGCTCGCCCGATCAGCTCGGCGGCGAGCCGAACATCCAGCGCGCTCGACCCGCTCGGTTCGGTCGTCGTCGCTCAAAGATCATCCTCCCGGTCGGACAAGGGCCCCAGCCCTTCGGATCACAACCCCTCGCACGATCTTCAGGACAGCCCCGAAAGATGACGCTGGCAGCCTCACAGGCGTTTTCGAGCCGGTCTCGTGTGCTTGCCGCTGTGGGCCGTTGGTGAAGGGCCTGGGTGAGCACCTTCTCGACTTCGGCTAGAGTTCCTGCTTCACCAGCCAGATGCTGAATCGATCAGCAACTCTGGGGTCGGTGCAGCCTGCGGCGACGGCTTCGCGGTAAGCGGCGATGACCGCCTTATCGTTCCAGTCTTTCTCAGCGCTGTGTCCGGCATCCTCGGCCAGGACGGCGAGAGGGGCTATATCTGCAGGGCCTATCATCGGGGGGACTTCACGGCGACGCTCCGGCAGTTCCTCGGCTCGACGGCCGAACTGTCGGCGTCGATGTTCACAAAGATGACCGAGCAGTGGAAGGCCGAGCAGCGCGCCTTCGCCGCCCGCGGCCTGTCGGGCGTCGACTATGTCTATCTGTGGGCCGACGACATTCATGTCACCGTGCGGCTGGAAGAGCGCAAGCTGTGCCTGCTGGTGATGATCGGGCGCGGTGCTGATGGCAGCAAGGAGTCGGCGATGGGGCGTTGGGATTCTTGGGCGCGCTGCGCGAGGTGTTTCCCCAGGCCAAGAAGCAAAGGTGCTGGGTTCACAAGATCTCCAACGTGCAAGGGCCGATGCGGAGTCGGCGCACCCGGCAGCGAAGAAGGCGCTGGTTGAAATCTGGAACGCCGAGGAGAAGGACTACG
This sequence comes from Actinomadura sp. NPDC048032, assembly GCF_040653175.1. NCBI lineage: Bacteria > Bacillati > Actinomycetota > Actinomycetes > Streptosporangiales > Thermomonosporaceae > Actinomadura > Actinomadura sp. NPDC048032. Next base: position 10,612 of record NZ_JBEZJP010000169.1, on the reverse strand, counting down.
CCCTGGCCGCGGTGAAGCAGTTACGAGCGGCCGACGCCGCCAAGTTCGGCAAGGCCGTCGTCAAAGTCATCGATGACCTGGACGAGTTGCTGGCCTTCTATGCCTTCCAGGCCGAGCGTTGGATCCATCTGCGTACCGCCAACCCGATCGAGGGCACCTTCGCCGGTGCGGCGCCGCACCAAGGTCACCAAGGGACCCGGCTTGCGGGCGGCCGGGTTGGCCATGGCGATCAAGCTGATCGAGTCGGCCAGGCACGCTGGCGCTTGGTGAACACCCCCTGCCTGGACGCCCCCGTCCGAGTCGGGGCTGGCTTCGAACGCGGCTGGCTTGTCGAGCGTCCCGAAGGAGTGGCCGCGTGAGTAGCCCCACTGACGGCCCCGCCGAGCCGGACGAGCGCCGCCGCTACGGCTGCCACCTGCGGGCCCTGGCCGCCGTGGGCGCCGACGATGAGCCCACGTTGGTGAACGAGATCCTGCAGGACCCAGACGAGGAGATGGCACTGGCCGCAGTGGCCCGCCACATCGACGACCGGGCACGCCTCCTGCTGACCGACGAACGGTTTCCCGGCTGGGTCCACACCATGACCGGCGTCATCGGCGAGCGGGACTTTCTCACCCGCCGCCTGACCGAATGGACGCTGTTGGCTGCTATCGCTCAGGACGAACCATGGGTGGCCGTCGAAGTCCTGACATCACCCGATGCCCTTGCCGCCCTTGTCAGCCAAGGAAGGACACGACGGGTCCGGGCGGCAGCCAGCCAACGGCTCCGTCAGCAAGGTCACCAACGCGGCTGACTTGATGCAGAGGTCTTGACTATGCCTCGTACTTGATCCCGCCGGACTGGAGAGGCAGAAAGTTGAGGTGGTCCTCGACCGCCCCTAGTCCTCCGACCGGTGATTGATACCGCTCTCTGCCTGCGGTGCGGCATGTGCCCATCTCGTACAGAGATGCGCGGGCCCAAGGTGATGGGCGTTGAAGCCTCGAGACCGTGATGCCGAAGGATGGACAGCGGGGGGATTCCAGTAGTGAGGCACCTCCAGGCAGTACAGGTATGCCGAATACACGATCCAAACATCGATTGAAGGCCGGTTTTGGCCAGCTGCGGAGTGCAATATGAAGTTGGACAGTGACTATCCGTTGTCCCGTTCCAATTGCGATTAGGAGAGGACGCTTGAAGCTCTCATCAGGATTGCGAAGGGGGCTGTGATCTAGATCACAAAATGAAGATCATCTGAGAATCTTCCCCTCGCTTGATCGGCGGGTTATGTTAAGGCGGCTTTGACAACCCCTTATCGCCTTGGGATTCATATGGGTCGTGGTGTCGCATGTCGTTGTGCGTCTGTTCTTCGCTTTCTTTCGCGGCACCCCATATGTATGGCGCCCCTTCTGGCTTTGGTGTTGGTAGCTGGCCTGCTACAGGTACAGGTGACCCCTTGGGCGCCGAAAGTAACGGCGCTCGCCGATGAACCGAGTGGCGCCGCGACCGAGCAGGAGGCGATCGCGGCTGCAAAGCGGATCGGTGAGCCGGTGGAGGTCCTGTCCCAGCGTGGAGAGAGCCGGACGGTGCGGGCGCTACCGAGTGGCCGTATCGAGATCGAACAGCATGTCGAGCCCATCCGTGCGCGTCAGAACGGCAAGTGGGCCGATGTCGACGCCACCTTGAGCCGGTCGGGCGATTGGATTGTTCCAGCCGTGACGACGGTCGGGCTTAGGTTCTCGGCCGGCGGGAGCGGCCCGATGGTGCAAATGACCCGGGCTGGCCACGCGTTGGCGCTGTCTTGGCCGCAGGCCCTTCCATCTCCCACCCTGGACGGCGATACGGCCGTGTACCAAGGGGTCACCGGCCCGGACGTGGACCTGCGGCTGCGTGCCCAGGCGGACGGGTTCGCCCATGTGTTGGTGATCAAGACCGCCGAGGCGGCCAAGGATCCGCGGGTGGCCAGTTTGGCGCTGGCGCTGGCGACCAGCCGTCTTGCGGTGACGGAGGAGCAGGGCAGCGGTGTTCTCAAGGCCGCCGACACTAACTCGGGCGCGGTGGTGTTCGAGGCGCCCTCGCCGATGATGTGGGACTCCACCCAGGCGACTGCAGCCTCAGGGGCCCGTAACCAGGCGACAGTGGAACCAGACGAGGAGCCCTCGGCGGGAGCCAAGACAGCCCCCATCGATGTGGCGGTCGGAGACGGCAAGCTGACCTTGACGCCGGATCAGTCTTTGCTGACTGCACCAGACACCAAGTTCCCGGTGTACATCGACCCTGTCTGGGACACCAACCTGGCTTCCAGTTATGGGATGGTCTCCTCAGGTTGGCCGGATCAGTCCTATTACAAATTCGGCGGCAACTCCACGGAAGGGGTCGGTCGTTGCGAAGTTGCCAAGGACCCCAACTGCGTGAAGAACCAGACTAAGCGGTTGTTCTTTCGAATGCCGATGCCATCGCTCAAGGGAAGCTATATCCAGAACGTGGAGTTCACCGCGTTTGAGACCAGTGCCTACGATTGCGACAACAAGACCTCGGTGCAGTTGTGGCGGACGACGACTTTGCAGTCGTATGCGACATGGAACAACACGAACAGTTCGTCAGTTTGGCTGGACCAGCTAGCGTCGCGAGATGTGGCGTACTGCTCCAAGGCTCCCGTGGAGTTTGGTGGGTCGACGCTCCGTTCGCATGTGCAGGACGCGGCGAACAAGGGCCACAGTTCTATTACGTTCGGCTTGAAGGCCTACAGTGAGTCAACGATAGACTGGTGGAAGCGTTTCTCCAAGGACGCTTATCTGAAGGTTCAGTACAACCGGCCGCCTTTGCAGCCGGACACCGACACTATGTTCGCCAACCCAGGTACCAAATGCCTGGCCAGCAGCCAGGCCAAGATTGTCAACGACCTCTCCATCTTGTATGCCTACCTGAAAGATCCCGACAACGAGGACTCCAGCAAGGTTCAGGGCCAGTTCACATTGCACTGGGCGAACAATGCTGACGGCTCGGACTGGGGCCCGAAGTGGACTTCGGGCTTGACGTCCCAGAAGACGACGGGCAGCAAGTTCGAGAAGATCGTTCCATCGACGATTCCTCAGGGCAAGAAAATCGCCTGGGGAGTGCGTGCCTGGGACGGTGAGCAGTGGGGGCCGTGGAGCTACGACGGCGCACAGACGGGCTGCTATTTCATTTACGATCCGGCGAAGCCTGGGCAACCGGAGATCACGTCGACCGACTATCCCGCTGATGGAAGTGGGCACGGTGGTGTGGGGCAAGCCGGGACGTTCACCATCTCTGACCCCGCGGGGGTCGCCGACCGGTTCGAGATCGTCCTCAACGGTGAGCTGGTGACGACGGTCTCGACCTCCGCCGGCGCCCCTCAGCAGGTGCAGGTCGCGCCGACCCGTTACGGCCCCAACGTGATCACTGTGCAGGCTCTTGCGCCTTCTCATCAGGACGGGCCCACTTCTTCCTACGAGTTCAACGCCAATGCAGGATCCGCGCCGCTGGCCAGGTTCAAGTTGGACGAACCGACTGGATCATCCGCTGTGCAGGCGATGACCCGTGAGGGAGAACCGCCCATCTCGGCAACCGTTCACGGTAACGTGACGGCAGGCGGGCCCGGCCATGTCGGTCGGGCGATCCAAACGGACGGCTCCACCGGATACGCCGCCACCGACGGCCCCATCATCGATACAAACGACAGCTTCTCGGTGTCGGCATGGGTATGGGTTGACGCATCCGATCCCGACACCGATTTCACCGTCCTGTCGGAGGAAGGCAACTACTTCAGCGCCTTCTACCTGAAGTACGTGAAGAGTACGCAACAGTGGGTGTTCGCCAGAACCGCCTATGACACCAACAAATCCGGCTGGTACCAGGCCACTTCCGCGAAACCAGCGCGTGCCGGAGCATGGACACACTTGGTCGGCGTGTGGGATGCAGTGGCCAAACGGCTGCGCATCTACGTCAACGGCAAGAAGGGGACCGACAGCGCCGAAGTGACGCTGACATGGAACGCTATCGGCGGCCTCCAGATTGGCCGGGGCAAGTACACGGGCGTGCCGGTCGACTACTGGCCAGGCAAGATCGACGACGTGCGCGTCTACGACCGCGTCCTTGGTCCGGATGAGGCGAAGGGAATGGTCACCGAGGCTCCGGTGCTCAATGCTCGATGGATGCTCAACCAGAATGGTCAGGCTGACCCATACCCTGAGAACGCCCCTGGACTACAACTCCAAAATGGTGCGGTCATCGATCCAGATGCCGGCTTTGGCTGGGGTGCCTCCCCAGCGGGTCTGATGCTTGGAGGCAGCACGGCGTTCGCCGAGACGCAGACGCCGCCGGTGCTGACGGACGAGAGTTTCACGATCGCCGGATGGGTCCGCAACGGTGGGCGTCCGCAGCAGGTTGCGACGGTGTTCTCCCAACCCGGCTCCCATGCGAACGCGTTCGAACTGCGGTATGTGCCGGGCGAGGATCCGGCACAGCAGGGCGTCTGGCAGGTTGTGATGAACAATTCCGACGATGCGACCTCCACGCCTTTGGTGGCTTCCCATCCCAGGTTCATTGAGAGCGATTGGGTTCATCTAGCAGTGGTTTATGACGCGCTGCAAGGCGAAGTCACCCTTTACGTAAACGGTCAAGCTGATGAGACCGCAGACGGGGTGTCGCGAGAGGACAATGTTTTCCCTTTCAAGGCGCAGAACAATGGCGGACTACAGGTCGGGCGCAACAAGATCGGCATCTCGGGCGGAACTGGTTTCTGGCCGGATGCGATCGACGACGTGTGGGCTTACCAAGCTGCACTAGAACCGCAGCAGGTGGCCGCTCTCGCCAGCGGTGTGGAACTCCCAGCCCAGACCGGACCCTAACCTCATTCGGCCGAACCCACGTTGCGGCGTGGTGTTCGGCCTCGGCAAACCCCCGTCTTGGACTTCAAGCATGCCGAGCGCGCTCGTCAAGGGCCGCCCTGTGGAGGATGTCGTGAAGGCAGGCCGTGTAAGGCTCCGTCGCCGAACGCTGATGCTGGAACCGCGCCGGTCGGCGCACGCCGTGGCGATCGTGACCGCGGTGGCGCTGGCGGCCGGACTGGTCTCCGTGCCGCCGGCGCTGGCCGACCCGCCGAACTCCCACCGGCCGAAGGTCGAGAACCATGAGCGCCCGGTGGACGGCCACCCCCTGAAGGCGCGGCCTCGCAAGGTGACCCCGGCCAAGCCGGGGCCGGCGGCCAACACAGCGTGGCCGAAGCCTGGAGCAGCTGAGATCAACGTGCCGTCCGGCTCGAACGCGGCCCGTCCTGCCGAAAAGGAGGCAGGGGCCAAGGCAGGCGAACTCCCGATCGAGATCCTGGCTCCAGGCAAGGTCAAGGGTGCTGAGAATCCTGCGCCATCGGCGCAGCGGGTACGGGTGCAGGTCCTTGACAGCCAGGCGACCCGTAGCGCAGGCGTGGACGGGCTGGCGCTCACCGTGGCCCGCACCGATGCCGCCGCGCCTGGAAGGGTGAAGCTTCGGCTGGACTACTCGACATTTGCCCAAGCATTCGGCGGCTCCTACGGAGCCCGCCTGCGCCTTGTCCAACTACCGGCGTGTGCGTTGACGTCACCGGCCCAGCCAGAGTGCCGTATCCCGAAGCCGGTGACGGCCGCCAACAACAGCGCTGCTAGGACGTTGACTGCTGAGGTCGAGACGTCACCGGCCCAGACATCGGGCTCGCCGGAGACAGCTGGGAAGAACGCTGCACTGCTGGTCGCCACCGCCGGCTCGGACAGTTCGCAGGGCGATTACGGGGCGAGTTCGCTGGAGGCGTCTGCGACCTGGCAGGCCGGTGGGAACGACGGGGATTTCACCTGGTCCTACCCGTTGAGAGTGCCGCCCGTGCCCGGCACGCTGAGCCCGCAGGCTGAGGTTTCCTACTCCTCAGGCAGCGTAGATGGTCGGACCGCCAACTCCAACGGGCAACCGTCATGGGTCGGTGAGGGCTTCGAACTGTGGCCGGGGTACATCGAGCGACGCTACAAATCCTGCAAGGAAGACGAAGCCCCACAGGATGAGGGAGGCAATTACCCGGCAGACCAATGCTGGGGCTACGACAACGCGACCGTCACCTGGGCTGGCAAAGGCGGAGAGCTGATCAAAGCTTCCGACGGCACGTGGCGGATGAAGAACGACGATGGCACCAGGTTCGAGAAACTCACCGACTCCTCGACCGCCAACGGTGACGACAACGGTGAGTACTGGAAGGTCACCACTACCGACGGCATCCAATACTTCTTCGGGCTCAACCGACTGCCCAACTGGACGAGCGGCAAGCCGGAGACCAACTCGACCTGGACCGTACCCGTCTTCGGCGACGACTCTAACGAGCCCTGCCACGGATCGTCGTTCGCCTCCTCCTGGTGTCAGCAGGCATACCGCTGGAATCTCGACTACGTGGTCGACCCCGGCGGGAACGCCATCAACTACACCTACGGGCAAGAGATCAACCACTACGGTCGCAACCTCAAGGCCGCGGACGAGACCCCGTACGTGCGCGGCGGCTATCTGAAGACGATCTCCTACGGGCTGCGCAAGGATGCCCTGTTCGCCAAGGCTCCCGCCCAGGTCACGTTCGATACCTCCGAGCGCTGCATCCCTGACGCCGGCTTCGACTGCGACCCGTCCAAGATCGGAAGCAACCCTGACAAGTGGTGGGACGTCCCGTGGGACCTGCACTGCGACTCCGGGCAGGACTGTAAGGACACCCACGGCGCCCTGGCCCCGACGTTCTGGTCCCGCAAACGCCTCACCAAGATCACCACTCAGATCCTCAAGAGCGACGGATCGGACTACCGACCGGTGGACTCGTGGTCGCTGGACCACTCCTGGGGGACAGCCGACGTCGAGCGCGACCTGCTACTGAAGGAGATCCAGCACACCGGACACGCCGCCGACGGGAGCACGACCACACTCCCGAAGGTCAGCTTCAACTCGGTACAGCTGCCCAACCGGCTTGATGAGACCGGCGACGACATCCTGCCTTACATCCGGTACCGGCTCGGCGCGATCTATGACGAGTCCGGTGGACAGATCGACATTGGCTACTCCGACCCCGATTGCTCCCTGAGCGATCGGCCGACGCCGGAGACCAACACCACCCGGTGCATGCCTGTGATCTGGACGCCGCCCGGCCGCAAAGATCCCATCACCGACTGGTTCCACAAGTATGTGGTGACCTCGGTGATTCAAACCGACCGCACCGGGCTGTCCCCGGACATGGCCACCAAGTACCAGTACCTGGACGGTGCCGCCTGGCACTTCGACGACGATGACGGGCTGAGCAAGGAGAAGCACAAAACCTGGTCCCAGTGGCGCGGCTATGGCCACGTCCGGACCCTGACCGGTGCCTATGACACCCCGTCCACCCAGAGCGACACCTACTACCTGCGCGGCATGGACGGCGACCGCAAGACAAAGGACGGTGGGACCAAGTCGGTGACCGTGTCCGACGGTGAAGGCGGCACCTACACCGATCACGACGCTCTGGCCGGCTTCACGCTCAAGACCATCCAGTACACCGGGCCGGGCGGCAGCGTCCATTCCAAGACGGTCAACACCCCATGGCGGGTACAAACCGCCTCGCGCACCCGCCCGTGGGGCGCCGCGACGGAAAATGTCACCACGACGGCGAACGTCACAGCGACCGACACCTCCACGACCTGGACCGTCAAGGACGGTGGCGGCTGGACCCAGACCAAGACCGACAACTCCTATGAAGACTCCGGCCCCGGCGTAGGCCGCACCATCTCGGTCAACGATTTGGGCGACACCGGCACGTCCGACGATGACAAATGCACCCGCACCAGCTACGCCGACAACACCGGCGAATGGATGGTCAAGTTCCCGTCCCGGCTGGAAACGGTCTCCGCTGCCTGCACCGTCACCCCCGACCGGCCTCGCCAGGTCCTTTCCGACGTGCGCAACTACTACGACAACGGCGCCCTCGGCGCCGCCCCGTCCAAGGGCCGCGTCACCAAGGTCGAGAAGCTCGCCGACTACACCGGCACGACCCCCCGGTACATCACCCAAAATCAGACTGTCTACGACATCTACGGCCGGGCGACGAAGGTCACCGACGCCGCTGATCAGCTCGCCACGACCGATTACATCGAGACCCAAGGGCTGAACACTCAGATCACCACCACCAGCCCACCCGCCAAGCCCGGAAACTCGGCGACGGCTCTGACGACCGTGCAGTATCTCGACCCCGCGTGGGGCCTCCCGATCACCACCGTCGAGCAGTCCAACTCCGGGCTGCGCACTGATCTGGAATATGACCCCCTTGGACGTTTGGTCAAGGCATGGCTTCCCGACCAGTCCAAAGCCGCCAGCATGAAGCCCAACTACGAGTACGGCTACCACGTCGCCGAGAACGAGATCGTCGCGGTCACCACCAAGACGCTCACCGCGAGCGGTCTCGGGCAGCGAACCTCGGAGATCAAACTGCTGGACGGCTGGCTGCGCGCCCGCCAGATCCAGGTGCCCGGCCAACTGGGCAGGCTGGTCAGCGACACCTTCTACGACGACCGCGGCCAGGTCGTCAAAACGTACGCGCCCTACTCAGCAGAAGGCGCACCCAGCACTGAACTTTTCGGCGTCGGCACTCCCGGCAAGGTGGAGACCCAGACCCGCACCGAATACGACGGCCTGGGCCGCAAGACTATAGAAAAAGTCACCACCGGCAACGGTTCTCAGCCCGACTCGGAACTGTGGCGCACCACCTACGACTACGGCGGCGGCAACAGAGTCTCAGTCACCCCACCGGCCGGTGCCACCCCTACGGCCCAGCTCACCGACGCCCGAGGCCAGGTCATCGAGCGCCGCCAGTACAAGGCCGCTACCCCGACGGGCGCTTACGAGGCCACGCGCTACACCTTCAACCCGGCCGGCCTTCCCGCCACGGTCACCGACCCGTCGGGCAACATCTTCACCACTACCTACGACCTGCGCGGCCGCAAGATCCAAACCACCGACCCCGACACTGGAACCACAACCTTCGCCTACGACGACCTGGACCGCCTCACCTCCACCACCGACGCCCGGGGCAAGAAGGTCTTCACCGACTATGACGGCCTGGGGCGCAAGACCGCCACCCGCGACGGCGCGGCAGATGGACCCCTACTGGCGTCGTGGACCTATGACACCGTCGCCCGCGGCAAGGGCAAGCTCGCTACTGCCACGCGGCACACTAGCGACGGCGACTATGTCAGCACGGTCCGCCACTATGACGAACTCGGCCGTGCCGACATGACCGCCCTCACCGTCCCTGAGTCACAAGGCGCACTGGCGAAGCGCTACCTGTTCTCCACCAAGTACTTTCACGATGGGACGGTCCAGACGCAGAACCATCCCGAGGCAGGCGGGCTGCTGGCCGAGGGCGTCAACTACACCTACGACGACTTCCTGCGACCCACCAACCTGACCGGGACCGGTACCAGCCCGACCGATATGACGACGTACGTCAACGACGTCGACTACACCCCGACCGGGAAACTTCAACTCCTCGAACTCGGGCCCCTCGGGAAACACACCTGGCAGACCTTCACCTACCAGTACGGCACCCAGCGGCCGGCCACCGCACATACCACCCACGAAGGCACAACAGGCGACGATCGGTACGCCACTTACCACTACACCGACGCCGGCACCGTCACCTCGATCACCGACGTCTCCCGCGACGGGACCGACAACCAGTGCTTCACCTACGACCACCTGCAACGCCTTACCGAAGCCTGGACGCAGGGCACCACTGCCGCGTGCTCGCCCCAGCCCGCTGGCGCCGTCATTGGCGGCCCCGCCCCGTACTGGCAGGGCTTCACCTACGACACCGCGGGCAACCGCACCCAGGAAACCCGCCACGGCGTCGCCGGAACCGCCGACACCACGCGCACCTACACCTACGCCGCAGCAGGGCAAGGCAACCGGCTAAACCAGGTCACCCAGACTGGGCCCACCGGTCAGCGCACCGACACCTACGACTACGACGCCACCGGCAACACCATCAAACGCGCGATCGATGCCGGACCTGCCAACCCGGGCCAAACCCTGCAATGGGATACCGAAGGCGAACTCACCAAGGTCACCGAGAACGGCAACGACGTCACCTTCGTCTACGATGCCGACGGCAACCGCCTGATCCGCAAGGACCCCGCGGGATCCACCCTTTACCTGCCCGACGGCACCGAACTCCGCGCCCTCAACGGCGCCGCCACCGCCACCGGCACCCGCTACTACACCTTCGGCGACCAGACCGTCGCCATGCGCACCTCCGACGGCACCATCACGCACCTAGTCGGCGACCACCAAGGCACCTCGCAGATCGCCGTCAACACCAGCAGCCGACAAACCACCGTGCGACGCACCACGCCCTTCGGAGAGATCCGTGGATTCGACGACGACGCCACCTGGCCCAACGACAAGGGCTTCCTCGGGGCTACTAAGGACCCGACCGGCCTGACACACCTGAGCGCCCGCGAGTACGACCCCGACACCGGCCGCTTCATCTCCGTCGACCCCCTCATCTATGGGGCAGATCAACCTGCGCGGGTCACGGGGACGTCCAGCACCCCCGGCGGCGGGAGACCGGTCTCGCCCCGCAGCG
>NZ_JBEZJP010000168.1:0-15376 GCF_040653175.1 Actinomadura sp. NPDC048032 | reverse complement strand
GGCCGGGCTCCGCGCTCCGCCGGGGTCGAACTGCCCCGCCGCGTGGGCTCCCCGCCCGGCAACTTCGCCCCCGACGGCCGCCAGCGCGCCGGGGAATGCCTGACCTTCCTGGGCGGCCTGCGCGGCGGCGTCCCCGTCCACAGGATCGCCGGTCTGGCCGAGCGGCTGGACCTGGACCTGGCGGCCCGCATCGGAAGCCTCTCCAAGGGCAACCGGCAGAAGGTCGGCCTGGTCCAGGCGTTCATGCACGATCCCGAACTGCTGATCCTGGACGAGCCCACCTCGGGCCTGGACCCGCTGGTGCAGCAGACGTTCCTGGAGATGGTCGCCGAGGCCCGCGACGCCGGGCAGACGGTCTTCATGTCCAGCCACATCATGAGCGAGGTGGAGGCCGTCGCCGACCGGGTCGCCATCATCCGCCAGGGGCGCCTCGTCACCACCGACACCATCGCCGGCCTGCGCGCCCGTTCCTCCCTGCGCGTCCGGATCGACTTCGCCGCCCCGGTCGCGGGCGCCGAGTTCGCGGCCCTGCCCGGCGTCACCGACGCCGAGGTGGAGCCCGCCGGCAGCGGCTGCGTCCTCACCTGCCGCGTGGACGGAAGCCCCGACGCCCTGGTCAAGGCCGCCGCCCGGCACACCGTGACCCGCCTGCACGCCGACGAGCAGGACCTCGAAGAGCTCTTCCACGCCTACTACACCGGCGAGGACGACGCCGTCCCCGCCGCCTGACCGGCCACGCCCGACCCCCTTCCAAGGACGAGACCATGACCACCACCCCCGCCGGCGCCGTTCTTCCCGGAGCCTCCGGCCCCGCCCGCGTGTTCAGCCGCACGATGTTCGCCAGGACGCTCTTCGACAACCGGCGCGTCCTCACCGCCTGGGCCCTGGCCACCGGCCTGCTGGCCGCGGCGTACGCCGGCTTCTACCCGCAGGTCACCGCGGACGCCGCCGGCAGCGTGCCCGACGCCATGAGCGGGTTCGGGTTCGACGACCTCACCTCGGCCGCCGGCTACCTCCAGGGCGCCGTGTTCGGGCTGCTCGTGCCGCTGCTGGCCACGTTCTACGGCGCCGCCACCGGCGCCCGCATGATCTCCGCCGACGAGGAGTCCGGCTACCTGGACCTGCTGCTCGCCCATCCGATCGGCCGCACCCGCCTGCTGCTGCACCGCTTCGCCGCCCTCGCCGCCGGAGCCGTCGCCATCGCAGGTGCGGTGCTGGGCGCGATGCTCGCCGTCCGCACGAGCGCGGGACTGGAGTCCGTCGCCGTCTCCGGCTTCACCGCGCAGACCCTCAACCTGGCGCTGCTGGCACTCGTCTTCGGCGCCCTGTCCACCGCTCTCGGCGCGGCCACCGGCAAGGGCCGCGCCTTCGTCTTCGGCGTCACCGCGGGAACAGGGGTACTGGCCTACGCCCTGAACGGCTTCGCCGCCCAGATCGGCGCCGACCGGCTCCGCGCCCTCACGCCCTTCCACTACTACATCGGCGGCGAACCGCTGAAGAACGGCTTCCGGCTCGCCGACGCGGCCGTCCTGGCCGTCGTCGCGGCGACGCTCGTCGCCCTCGGAGCCTGGCGGTTCGGCCGCCGCGACCTCGGCCGCTGACCCGCCCCCGGCGGGCCTCAGCGCCACCATCGCAGGCCGGCGGGGGCGGTGCGCAGCACGTTGGTCCCGCAGTGGATGGAGCCCAGGCGCACGTGGTAGTACCACGCCTCCACCCAGGTCACCCGGTAGCCGATCCGGTCGGCGACGGCCTCGGTCCAGGCCTCGAAGAGGTCGACCTTCCGCTCGGGGATCTGCAGCTTCCGCCAGGCGCTCCCCCTGAGGAAGCCGCGCGAGTCGAACGCGCCGGGGTTGGCCCGGACGATCTGCTGCCGGATCTCCCCGCGGTCGGCCTCCTTGGGCCAGCCGTCGCGGAAGGCGGAGGTCAGCTTCTGCGCGTCGTCACCGGCGAGGTCGCCCGGTATCGAGCCGGGCCGCGCCCAGTAGACCGTGCGGTCGAGCCCGCGGGCGCGCAGCCACTGCGGCGTGAAGCGCGCCGCCTTCACGTCCCCGACCTGCTCGGCCACGGCGCGCAGCACCCGGGCGGCCGCCTCGACGTCCATCCGCGGCCCGTGCGGCCGCGGGACCAGCAGCCAGGGGGCGGCGACCTGGAGGTTCGCCAGGTTCGGGGTGAAGGCGGCGGTCTGCTCGGCGAGCGCCGACCGGTCGTCGAAGACGACCGGGAGCTTGAGGATGGGGAGCGCGCCGTACTCGGTGGTGAGCTTCTCCTCGGTCTCGGTCAGCTGCCCCTTCGCCGGGACGGACGCGCCGTCCGGCCCCGTCCGCTGAGTGGCCGGCTCGGGGTCCTCCAGATCCTCGTTCGTCCCGTCGCGGAAGAAGTCCAGCTCGAAGATCGAGATGCCGGCCGGCAGCGGAGGGGTGGTCGGCTGCCAGGGCGAGTCGGGCAGCGGGAGCGGGGAGTTCGGGATCGGGCCGGCGAAGTCCCGGTACCGCTTCGCCATCGACAGGTAGATCTCCGGCGGCTCGATCGGCAGAAGCTGCCCCCTCTCGTGCTGGTGCAGCCACTGCATGCCGCGGAGCAGATGGGTGACCGGGTTCGCGCCCTCGTAGGTGAGCCGCCCGGTGCGGGTGGGGATCCAGTTCTTGTACCGGGTCAGCTCGCCCGGCGACAGGCCCGCCATGAACTCCTGCCGTGCGGCCGCGACGAGCTTCAGCGCGACGAGCGGCGAGGAGCGCAGCACGGCGCCCTTCGGGCTCTGCGGGTCGCGCAGGTCGGGCACGAACGCCAGCACCTCGTCCACGTGGCCGACGTCGAGCCAGCTGGTGTCGACCTCCAGCACCCGCTGGCGGCCCTGCGCCTGCCCGCGCAGGAAGGCCAGGAGTTCGGGGTCCATGTCGGTCGCGGTGGAGCCGTCCGGCTGCGGCGTGGTCTGGTTGCCGACGACCACCACGCCCGCCGGGGCCTTGGCATGCGGCGGCCCCACCTCGATGTTGCCGCCGAAGTTGTGGCTGGAGTGCCACTGCTGGAGGCGCTTCTCCAGGCGGCCCACCTCCGCCTCGGACATCAGGAAGTCCTGCTGAGGCAGCTTCCCCACGGCCGGCAGCCGCAGCCGGAGCTGGGGCGCGCCCTGCGGGACCGGGATCTCCCGCCGGACGTCCTCGACCTGCTTCTCCGCGTTCTGGACGAGCCGGCCGAGCTTGTCGTGCTGCTTGTAGAAGGGCGAGTCCGGACGTTCGGCCGCCGCCCTGGCGACCTGCTTCAGCCGGCCGGCCAGCGCGGGCAGCTCGTTGCGGGCGCGGAAGAACTCGACGGTCGCGTCGCCGAACACCGCCACGGTCGTGTTCAGCTCGACGTCGGTGCCGATCCGCGCGATGGACTCGAACAGCTGCCGGCGCAGCATCTTGACCCGGATCATGATCACCAGGGCGCGGTCGCTGCCGACGAAGCCGAGCCGCCCGGTCGTGCCGTCCGGGGAGGCGATGGTCAGCTCCCGGTCCCAGAACGACTGGCAGATCCCGAGGTCCCGGCTCGGGAAATGAGCGGTCACCATCGAGCTCAGGTTGGGCGCGACGACCCCCTGCGCGGCGTCCGAACGGGTGCGCGGCGTGTGGAGGAGCACGCGCGTCGGCCCGTCCGGGGTCTCGGTGAAGCCGAGCTGGTACTGGTCCTGGATCCAGCTGTCGCCGCCGTGCACCTCCATCGGGACGAGGGTCAGCGGCACGCCGAGCGGCTGGAGCGCCGCCTGCACCTCCGCGACGGCGGGACCGTTGTCGTCCAGGGGCCTGGCCGGGTCGTCCGCGGTGACCTGGCACATGTAGAGCCGTTCCAGCGCGCCCGCGTTCCCGATGAGGACGAGCGGGGACACGGTGAACAGCACCTCGTCCTCGACGACGGTGCCGGCCGGGTCGTCGCGCTCCAGCCACACCGTGACCCGGCCGTCCGGGAGCCCCGGGGCCGGTCCGCTGAGCGCCGCGGCGGCCGGCGGAGCGGCCGGAAGGTCCACCGCCTCCAGCGCCAGCCTGCGGGGAAACGGCGCGACCGGCAGCCGGAAACGGACCCGGTTCCCCGCCCCGGCGGCCCCGGCGAGCCGCCTGCCGGTGGCGTCGACCACCGCGCAGCGCGCGGCGTCCGCGACCCGCAGCACGACGAACAGCGGGCCGGGGGCCGCGGTGACCTCCTCCACGAGCAGCCCGGCCGGTTCGTCGTCCCCCGCCGTCTTCACCGGCAGCTCGCGGTCCAGCCGGACGGGGTCGCCGCGGGTGACCGTCGTGGGCAGCCGCCGGGCGTCGTCGTCCAGGTTGGCGCGGACCAGGGCCCCCGGCGGCGCCTGCCGCCGCGCCCATTCGCCCGGCCGCGCGGAGAGCCTGCCGTCGCGATCGAAGTCGGCGTGCAGCCGGTAGGCGGTCATCGACCGCTCGCGGCCTCGTGCCCGGCGCCGGACCCGGCGGGAGCGTCCGCGGCCGCCTCGTCCCGGCCGGTCTCCCCGTCCGCCAGCGCCACCGGGGCGGAGGGCTTCAGCGCGTCCCGCAGCGGGGGCACGTCCGAGACGTCCTGGACCAGCACCAGGTCGGTGGGGATGACCACCTCCCAGGGCTTGGAGTTCGCCGGGTACGGCACGCCGTTGTCGAGCTTGCCGAGGTTGGTGGTGATCTCATCGATGATCGGCACGTACAGCTCGTCGTCGATCCGCGGGACGTCGTTGCCGTCCCAGATGTTGCCGGTGTACACGAAGTAGGCGACGGCGCTCTCGAAGCCGGGCCGCACCGGCACCTGCACGCGCGCCGCGCCGGCGCGCAGGAAGGCGGCGAAGTCGGCGTCCGGGTCGGTGATGTTCAGCGCGGAGATCCACCGGGCCCGCCGGCCCCACATGTGGGGGTAGCAGACGTAGAGCATGTTCTGCCACTCGAAGGCGTTCTCCAGGAACCGGATGTACTTGCCGTTGGCGTTGGCCTTGTCGAGGTCGAGAACCGGCTCGGGCGGGGTCTTGGGCACCGGCGGCTGGAAGGAGTCGAGGTTCAGGTCGGGCTTCTTGGCCAGCATCATGATGACCCACTTCTTCAGCTCGTCGCGCTCCACCCGCCGGTTGACCAGCGGGTTGCGGCCGAACTGCTGGTTCGTGCTGCGCTGGAGCTCCCGCTGCGCGGCCCTCTCGTTGTACTCCGCGAGCTGCTGCTGGTAGGCGGCGATGACGGCGTCGTAGACCGACTGCTGCCACCGGGCCTCCGCCTCCGCGGTGACGACGCACTCCACGTCCACGCCGACCGACCAGCACAGGGCCGTCACGGCGATCGAGACGGAGAGCTCCTTCTCCCCGGAGGCCGTCCCGCTCTTGGCGCCGAAGATGTCGGTGTAGATGTACAGCTGGCCGCCGATCACGATGTGGAAGTTGTGCACGCTGCCGGCCTCGAACAGATGGGTCGCCTGCACGGTCACGCTCTTGGCGGCGTACCCCTCCGGTATGTCGATCTTCCCGGCGCGGCCGAAGTTGGTCGTGGTGGTGCCGTCCTGCTTGTCGAAGAACGTGACCGTGCGGGTCGACGGCGGCGGTGCGGGCGCGTTGACGACGCGGTAGCGGGCGACGAACTCGGTGTAGTTGCCGCGGGTCAGGTAGGACGGCCGGAGGGGCTGCCCGTCGGGCATGGCCGGCGCCTGCGGCTTCACCAGCTCGCTGTCCTGCGGCGGGTTCTCCACCAGGCCGTAGAGGTAGTACGCCGCCGGCTCGGGCACCACGAAGTCGAACATGAACCGCTGGCCGTAGTTGAAGACCTGCGCGTCGTAGACCTTGTTCAGCCACCGGTAGATGCCGCGGACGTGCTTGGCGAAGCTGTTGCTGAACGCGTGCCGGTTGGTCTCCTCGAACTCCTCCAGCGTCCGCCGCCGGACGAGGCTGCGGACGCGCTCGCGCACCTTTTCCGCCGTGCGCTGCGTGACCTCCTGCGAGAACGAGGACGCCTTGCGCTGGGACTCCTCGGTGGAGGTCGAGCTTCCAGCCTTGACGCTGGAGGAGAACGACGCGGCCGGGCCGTAGCTCCCGCTCACCTGGAGCCCGGCCTCGATGTCGAGCTGGCTCTTGACGTGCTTCTCCGCCTCGTTCTGCAGCTCGTCCCGCTCGGTGGACTGCAGGTCCCGCTCCTTCTCGGTCTCGGTCTCCGTCTCGTCCTCCGTGGTCACCTCCACCTGGGTGAGCCGGCGGGTCGAACGCTCCCGCGTCTCCCCCGCCATGATGTTCTCGACGTGGGCGAACTCCCCCAGCTCGTAGGCCTTGATCTTCTGCCGCACCACCAGCAGGTCGGCCACCCCGGCGGCGGAGTGCTGCGGCGCGGGCGGCGGCGGCCCGGCGGCGAGCCCCTCGCCCCGGGCGCTCATGGCCCGGTGGAACCGGTCCAGGTCGATCTCGCCCCCGTCGAAGGCCAGGGTCCCGGTCGGCCGGACGTCCGCCGCGGCCTGCCCGGCGGCGTGGTGCAGCTCGGCCTCGACCGCGGGGATCGCCCGGAACGGCCGCAGGTCGCCGGCGAGCAGCCCCAGCCGGTCCAGCACTCCCCGCGTCTCCTCGCTGAGCCCCGCCACGGCGTCGGCGGAGAGCATCGGCTCGGCGCTCGCCGCCTCCGGGGCCTCGGCGGCGGCGCCCGGGGCCGCCGCGGCGGTCACCGACGAGAACACCAGGTGCCTGCCGTCGTGGACCAGCCTGAGCAGCTCGCGGTGCGCGCGGCCCAGGTCGTCCAGCCAGGCCCTCTCCCCGTCGTCGCGCTCCGCCGGGACGGGCGGCGCCGGGGCGGAGGGCGGAGCCGGCGCGAGTCGCCCCAGGAACGAGGGCAGCGTCGCCGGCGTGCTCATGACGTCGCCGAGTGATCGCTCCTGCCCGGCCGCCCCGGCCGAGGCGGCCAGCGAGAGAAGCTTGGCGTCGAGCAGATCCCGCTCGGCGGTCCCCTCGGCGTCGCCGCGGAGTGCCGCCGCCAGCAGCCGGTCGCTCAGCTCGGCCCGGGCCGCGGCGAACTCCGGTGCGTCGACCAGCTCGTCCAGGGACCGCCCGTAGGCCCGCGAGACGCAGCCGTCCAGGTCGGCCTCGCCCAGCGTGCTCTTCTCGTTCGCGTAGAACCAGGCCCGCAGGGGGGCGAGGTCCAGCCCGGCGGTGCGCGCGGCCGCGTCCGGCCGGGCGGGACCGCTCGCCATCTCGCGGAGCCTCTCCCGGTCGGCGCCCTCCGCCGCGGCCTCGGCCAGCCGCCGGTAGAGGTCGGACGTCTCGACCATGACCGGCATCCCGGCCAGGGTCGCCTGCCTGCGTGCCGGGCGCACGGTCATGAACCGGAATATGCCTTCACTCGCCATCGAGGTTCCTCCACGGTCTTCCCGGCCGCCGCTCTGGTGGACGGCTGCGAGACTCGGCTCACCGCAGAGTGCGCTGAGTAGTCGCCGCACTACATCGTGGAAACCACTCTTTCCAATGGCCGGATGGTGCCGCGCGGTCGAGGAAAACCCCGAACATCACTCCCGCCGGCGGTCACCTCGCGTCGAAAAGGCGGGTTCGGTGGGCCCATGCGGCGGCTTCCAGGCGGGTCGTGACACCCAGCTTGGCCAGGATGTTCGACACATGGACGCCGGCGGTCTTGGCGGAGATGAACAGCCGCTCGCCGATCTGGCGGTTGCTCAGCCCGGCGGCCAGGAGCTCCAGTACTTCGAGCTCGCGGCCGGTGAGCCCGGCCGGGGCCTCCCGCCGGGCGGGCGGAGCGGCGGCGGTCAGCCGGGACCGCCTGGCCAGCTTCTCGGCCTCGGCGCGCAGAGGAGCCGCCCCCAGGCCGGTCGCGATCGACGTCGCTTCGGCCAGAAGGACGGCGGCCTGCTTCCTGTCCTGGGCCGACAGGGCCGCGCGTGCGGCGCGCACCAGCGTCTCGGCCAGGGCGTACGGCTGCTCCAGGTCGCGCCACGCCGCAATCGCCCGGTGCCATGCGCCGAGGCCGGGCTCTCCCACCTCGGCCTCGAACGTCACCTGGTACGCCCGCTGGAGCCGGCCGCCGACCGTGAGCTTCCCGGCCCAGGTGATCAGCCGCTCCATCGAGCCCCCGGCCCGCCGGTGGTCGTTCAGGCCCTGCGCGGCGGCGAGCAGCAGGGGCCAGCCGTACCGGGGGCTGGCCAGCAGGTCGTGGTCGTCGAGGACGTGGCCGACGACCGCGGCCAGCGCCCCGGCGTCCTGCCTGACGCGGGCCAGCCGGCAGTCCAGCAGATCGGGTTCCAGGCACGACTCCTCTCCGCGGCTGTTGCCGCGCATGGCGGCCCTGGCCTGCCCGGCCGCCGCCCCGGCCCGGTCCAGGTCTCCGCGCCTGAGGTCGACGGTCGCCTGGATCACCCGCAGGTACGCCTGGTAGAGCGGCGGCGGCGCCAGGCTCAGGGCGTTCCGGTTGACCTCGCTCGCCTCGGCCCAGCGACCGAGCGAGAGCAGCGACTCCGACAGGTTCGGCGCCAGGAGCGTGCCGCGGGTACGGGCCAGCCCGAGGCCGTCCGCGAGGGCCATGCCCTCGCGCGCGACCCGCGCCGCCCGGGCATGCTCGCCGGCGGCCTCCAGGGCGTCCGACTCGGTGGCCGCCACCAGGAGCCGGGTGTCGTGCGCCCCGGCGTCGGCGGCGGCCGCGCCGGCCTGGCCGAACAGGTCGCTCGCGGTCGCCGGGTCCGCGCCGGACGCGGCCAGCGCGCCGAGCGTGACGAGCGCCCTCGCCTGGACGGCGCGGTCACGGGTCCGCCGCCCGATCTCCAGCGCCTCCTCGGCCGCCGCCCGGGCCGGCGCGAACCGGCGGTGGTTGCGCTGGGCGGTGGCCAGCTCGGCCAGCAGCTGGCCGCGCACCGCCGAGAGCGGGGCCGGCGGCAGCGACCGGACGGCCCTCACCAGGTCGGGCAGCGGATCCTCGCCGTTGCGGTCGCGCAGCGCCGCCCGGATCTCCAGCAGCGCGGCGGCGCGCTCGGGGCCGGGCGACTCGTCCAGCGCGGCGGTCGCCACGGCGATCCCGGCCTCCAGCTCGCCCGCGTTCAGGCAGGCCTCGGCGGCCATCTCCAGGACCGCGGCCCGGTCGGCGCCGATCCGGTCCGGCAGGTCCGGCAACCTGTCCCACAGCCGCAGGACGCGGTCGAGCATGCGGTGGCGCTCCGCGTACGCGTACGCCCTGCGGGCCGACTCGGCGGCCCGCCAGGCGGCCTCGGCGGCGCGGGCGTCCTCGCCGGCCGCGTACCAGTGCACGGCGATCTCGATCAGCGCGCGATCGGCGGGGACCAGCCGCCGGTCGGCGCTGATCGCCTCGGCGCAGCGCCGGTGGAGCCGCACGCGCTCGCCGGGCAGCAGCCCGTCGTAGACCGCCTCGCGGATCAGGTCGCGGCGGAAGGCGTACCCGCCCTCGACCACGTCCAGGAGCCTGCGGCGCACGAGCGGCCGGAGCGCGTCCTCGAACTCCAGGTCGCCCATCCCGGTGAGCGCGGCCAGCAGGGCGTGCTCCACGGGCCCGGCCGCCACCGCGGCCGCGTGCACGACCCGCCGGCTCGGGTCGGGCAGGCGCTCGACGTCCGTCCGCAGCAGTTCCCGCAACGACCGGACCGGGGCGTCGCCGGCGTCCACCAGCGCCTCGACGAACAGCGGGTTCCCGCCGCTGCGGCGGAAGATCCGGTCCACCCGCGGCTCGTCGGGTTCGTGGTCGAGCAGCGCGCCGACCTGCTGCGCCACCGCGTCACGGGTCAGCCCCGCCAGCGCGATCCGGTGGACGCCCTCCACGCGCGAGACCAGCGGCCGCAGCGGATGCGCGGCGGTGATCTCGTCGGGCCGGTACGTCCCGGCCAGCAGCAGGCCCGGTCCGCCGACGTTGTGCGCGAGGAAGGCCAGGAGCTCGCCGGTCGAGCGGTCGGCCCAGTGCAGATCCTCCAGGACCACGACCAGCGGCCGGTCGGCCGCGCCGCCCTCCAGCAGCAGGAGGATCTCCTCGAAGAGCCGGGCACGGCCGAGGGCGCGGTCCGGGTCACCGTCGTCCTCGCCCAGCTCCGGCAGCAGCCGGGCCAGCCCCCGCCTGCCGCCGCCCGGGAGCAGCCTCGTCGCAGCGGGGACGCCCATCGCCCGCACCAGCCGACGCAGGGCCGTCACGAAGGGGCCGAACGGCGGCCCGTCCATGCCCAGATCGGTGCAGCCGCCCACCACCGTTCGCGCGGAGGACCCCAGCCCGGACGTGAAATCCCGCACCAGCCTGGTCTTGCCCATGCCGGCCTCGCCGCCGACGAGCACCACGGTCGCCGCGTGCCGGGCCTCGCCGTACGCGGCGAGAAGTGCCGCACGCTCCGGCCCTCTGCCCACCAGCACCGGGCTCACCAAACGGCTCGCCATCGCCACAGAATAGCCCGCGCCCGAAATTTAAAGAGGCGATGACGGTCCGCCTTGGGCATCAGCCCAATGTGCTCGCCCCCCGTGCCCGAGATTCTGGAGGAACACCAGACCGAAAGGGAACCCCCATGCGCATCCGCACACACATGGCCGTCAGCGTCGACGGTTTCATCGCCTCACCGGACGGGCTGCCCACCATCCTCACCGCACCGGACTTCGAGTCCGGCGTCTCGCACGGCCATCCGGAGTTCATCGCCGACTGCGGCGCAGTGGTCATGGGCCGCAACACCTTCGCGCCCGCGGTGGGGTCGTCGCACTGGCCGTGGCCGAACCTCCGGGTCTTCGTGCTCACCGGCGGTCCCCTCCCGGAGGGGACCCCCGACGGCGTCGTGTCCGCCTCGGACCCGGCCGAACTGCTCCGTCTCATGCGGGAGGCGGACTTCACCGGCGACGTCCACCTGGTCGGCGGCCGGCAGACCATCCAGGCGTTCCGCGACATCGACGCCCTGGACGAACTCGGCGTGGTCGTCATGCCCGTCCTCCTCGGCGACGGCCTCCGGCTCACCATGGAGAAGAGCGGCGCCGCCCCCCTCCAGCTCACCGGCTCCCGCACCTTCCCCGACGGGTCCGTCGAGCACCGGTACTCGCTGGTCCGCGACCGCGCCTGACCGGAATTCGGGCGCGGTTCCAAGGGTGGTGACCGGGCGGGAATCCGGGTTATGTTGATCTCCAATTCCGCGCGGACCGTCCACCCTTCCCGAAGATGTGATGGTGGTGCAGGCATGACCCCGACCTCTGCGAGCTACCGTGACCGCGGCTGGTGGCGGGACGAGACCTTTCTCGACGACCTCCGGCGGCACGTGCGCGAAAGGCCGGGGAAGGCGGCGGTCGTCACCAGGCGCCAGTCCGACGGGCGGACGCACCGGCTCGACTACGCGCGGCTCGCCGCCGCCGCCGACCGGTGCGCCGGCGCTCTGGTCGAGCTCGGCCTACGGCCCGGGGACGTGTTCGCGGCCCAGCTCACCGACCGGTGGGAACTCGCCGCGATCACGCTCGGCTGCATCCGGGCCGGGGTCGTGTACTGCCCCCTCATGAAGACCTACCGGCGCCGCGAGCTCGACGTCATGCTGCGCGTCACCGAGGCGCGGGTCCTCGTCACCATGGAGGAGGACAACGGCGACCGGCTGGGCGAGCTCGGCGCCGAGCTGGCGGCGGAGCTGCCGTCCCTGGAGCGCGTGTTCGTCGCGGACGGGCAGGGGCCGGACGGCACCGAGGACTTCGAGTCGTTCTTCTTCGGGACCGCCTGGGAGGAGCGGCACGGCCACCTGCTCGACGAGCGGGAACTCGGGCCCGACGACCCGTACCTGGTCCTGTTCACCTCGGGCACGACGAGCGATCCCAAAGGGGTCCTGCACAGCCAGAACACCTTGTACGCCGCCGTTCGCGGCGAGGCGGAGACCTTCGGCCTCGACGAGACGCTCGTCATGTACACCACCGCGCTCTACACGCATTACACCGGTGTCGTGCAGGGCATGCTGATGCCGCTGACGCTGGGCGGCACCATGGCGTTCCAGGACGCCAAGGACCCTGGCGATGCCCTCGACCTCATGGCCCGGCACGGGGTCACGTTCTTCTACTGCGCCCCCTTCTACCTGCTGAGCCTGATCAAGGAGCAGCGGTCCGCGCCGCGCGCGCTGCCCGCACTGGCGTGGCTGGTCAGCGGCTCGGCGCCGATCCCCCAGTACTTCATCGCCGAGACCGCGAGCGTCTTCGGGCTGCGGTTGCACTCGCTGTGGGGCATGACCGAGAACGGCCCGGTGACGATCACCCGCCCGGACGATCCGGAGGACTGGGCCGCCCACAGCGACGGGAGTCCCATCTCCGACATGGAGCTGCGGATCGACCCCGTGTCGGACCGGACCGGGGGCGAGGGCGTGCTGTGGGTGCGGGGGCCGACGCAGTGCCTCGGCTACTACCGGCGGGACGAGCTGTACGCCGCCGACCTCGACGAGGACGGATGGTTCAACACCGGCGACCTGGCCCGGCCGGACGGCCGGGGCGGCATCCGGATCACCGGCCGGGCCAAGGACATGATCCTGCGCAACGCGAACATCGCGCCGGTCACCGACCTGGAGTCGATCATCGGACGGCATCCGGGCGTGCGCGACGTCGCGGTCATCGGCATCCCCGACGAGCACGAGGACGAGACGATCTGCGCGGTGGTGACGCCGGTCTCCGCGGCCTCCCCGGTCACCCTGGAGGAGTTGCAGAGCTCCCTGGACGAGGCCGGGATGACCAAGGCGTACTGGCCGCGGCGGCTCGAACTCCTGGAGGTCCTGCCCACGACCGCGACGGGGAAGATCCGGAAGGAGGAGCTGCGCCGGCGCTACGCGCGGCCGGAGGGGACGCGGGGGTGACGGCCGCCCCGGGTCACGCCACGACGCGGACCCGGGTGAGCCACCGGTTCAGTTCGAGCAGGTAGGACAGGCCGATCGCCGAGGTCCGGGCGGTGATCGGGCCGGGCAGCGCGTCCAGCTCGGAGGTGACCGCCCGGCGGACCCTCGCCCGGTCCATGAGGTCGAACAGCGGCGCGCCCGGCTCGTCGATCATCTCGATGACCAGGTTCTTCAGCGTCTCGACGTAGCCGGGGTCCCGGCTGGCCGGGTAGGCGCTCTTGGGCCGGTTCACGATCTCCTCCGGGAGCAGGTCCGCGCACGCCCGGCGCAGCAGCGCCTTCTCCGTCCCCCCGTCGGCCTTCATGTCCGCGGGCACGTTGAACAGGTACTCGGCGAGCCGGTGGTCGGCGAAGGGGACCCGTACCTCGAGGCCGACGGCCATGCTCATCCGGTCCTTGCGGTCCAGCAGCGCGCCCAGCCAGCGGGTCAGGCCGAGGTGGAAGACCTCCCGCTGCCTGCGTCCGGTGCGGTCCTCCCCGTCCACGTGCGGGACCTCCGCCAGCGCCTCCCGGTAGCGGTCGGCCTCGTACTCCTCCGGCCGGATCGCGCGCCTCACCTCCTCGCGGAGCAGGAACTGCGGCTGGCGCCGCGCGTACATCCAGGGGAACGAGGTGTGCCGGACGTACCGGTCGTCGACCTGCCAGGCGTAGCCGCCGAACATCTCGTCGGCCGACTCCCCCGACAGCGCGACCGTGCAGTCTTCCCGGACCCCGCTGAACAGGTGGTACATCGAGATGTCGAGATCGCCCCAGCCGGGGAGGTCGCGCGCCCGCAGCCCGCGGTCGAGCCCCTCGACGAGAGCGCCGGTGCCGACCTGGACCACGGAGTGCTTGAGGCCGAGCCGTTCGGCGACCAGGCGCGCGTACGGCTCGTCCGGGCTGGGCCGCCACAGGTCGCTGCCCGGGCGCGCCGGCGCCGGGACGCTCACCGAGTAGCTGGTCAGCTCCCCCGCGAACTCCCGCGCCGCCAGGGCCGTGATCGCGCTGGAGTCGATCCCTCCGGACAGCAGCGTGCCGACGGGCACGTCCGCCACGATCTGGCGCCTGACGATGTCGGTGAGCAGGGAGCGGACCTCGTCCGTCGTCGCGCGGAAGTCCTCGGTGTGAGGGCGGGCCTCCAGCCGCCAGTACCGGCTCTCGCGGCATCCGGAGGCGTCGGCGACGACGAGGCACCCCGGCTTGAGCTCCCGCATCCCGCGGTAGACGGCGTGGCCGGGCGTCCTCGCGCGCGGGACGGCCGTCAGCTCGGCGAGGCCCTCCAGATCCACCTCGGCCTTCATCTCGGGATGGGCCAGCAGCGCCTTGGGCTCCGACCCGAAGATGATCCCGTCGCCCAGCCGGGCGTAGTAGAGCGGTTTTATGCCGAGCCGGTCCCTCACCAGAAGCAGCCGTCGCGCGTGTTCGTCCCAGATGGCGAAGGCGTACATTCCGTTGAGGCGCGTGACGAGATCCGCGCCCCATTGGAGGTAGGCCGTCAGCAGCACTTCGGTGTCCGACCGGGTGCTGAACGACCAGCCGGCGGAGCGCAGCTCGGCACGGAGCTCGTGGAAGTTGTAGATCTCGCCGCTGAACGTGATGACGACCGGCTCGCCGTCGCGCCCGTCCCGCCGCATGGGCTGCCGCCCGCCCTCGATGTCGATGACGGCGAGCCGCCGGTGGCCCAGTGCGGCGTGGCGGGACAGCCACGTCCCCTCGTCGTCGGGGCCGCGCGGCGCCTGGGTCCGCGTCATGGCGGTCACGACGGGGCCCTGCGCGGAGAGGTCCCGCGTCCAGTCGGCCCATCCGGTTATGCCGCACATGTGCGCTCCTTCCGTTGTCCTCTTGGGTGCGCGGGTCAGGCGGAAAGGAGGCGGCTCCGCGCGAACGCGAAGAGGTCGGGAAGGCCGGCGTTGACGAACTCCCAGTCGTGCCCGCCGGGCCGTTCCCGGTAGCGGTGGGGAACGGAGCCGGCCGCGAGGGCCGCGCGCATTCTCCGGTTCATGCCGATCATGCGGGGATAGTCGTCCAGGCCGACGTCGAGATGCACTTCGATCGGGTGCTTCGCGTCCCGGTCCCGGAGCGCGCGGTACGGGTCGTACTCGCGCCGGACCTCGCTGCCGACCGGCCCCCAGACGCGCTCGTGGTCCCTCGTGGTCGGCATGGCCAGCCTCTGCCCGTCCCGCAGGTGGTCGTAGGGGTCGCCTTCGCGCAGGGGGGCCTCGAAGGCGCCGGCGTTGCTGCACACCACCGAGAACACCTCACCGTGCCGCAACGCCTGGTAGAGGGCGGCGGCCCCGCCCATGGAGAACCCGCCGACGCCTCGCCCGTCCCGGGACGCCACGGTGTTGAAGGCGTCATCGACATGGCCGACGACCTCGTGCACGAGGTAGTCCTCGTAGCGCCGCCCCCGGGCGTCGTTGATGAACCACGAGCGTCCGGATTCGGGGAGGACCACGACCAGCCCGGCCGAATCCACGACGGTCGAGAGGTCGCCGCACTGGAGCCACGTGTTCCGGTTGCCGCCGAAGCCGTGCAGGAGGTACAGCACCGGAAACGCGCGGCCGGTCGACGAGTACCGGGACGGCAGGAGGACGTTC
>NZ_JBEZJP010000167.1:0-15376 GCF_040653175.1 Actinomadura sp. NPDC048032 | reverse complement strand
GGAAGGCGGGCTGAGCGATGAGCGAAGACGTAGGCGCGGCCGGGCGGGTACTGGCGGCGCTTGTACTCGGCGATGTCGACGAGGCGGATGGCGCGCTCGACCAGGGCCGGGTCGTGGCCGGCGTCGACGAGGGCGTCGCGTCCCATGTCGCGCTCGACGTAGTCGGTCAGGATGGGGTCCAGGAGGGCGTACTCGGGGAGGCTGTCGCGGTCGCGCTGGTCGGGGCGCAGCTCGGCGGACGGCTCCTTGACGATGATGGCCTCGGGGATGGGCTCCTGCGTGAAGGGGTGCAGGAGCGGCGAGTCCTTGCCCGCCTGGGCGTTGCGCCAGCGGGCGAGGTCCCAGACGGTGAGCTTGAAGACGTCCTTGATGGGGCCGAAGCCTCCCGCGGAGTCGCCGTAGAGGGTGGAGTACCCGGTCGCCAGCTCGCTCTTGTTGCCGCCGGTGAGGACGAGGTGGCCGTCCTCGTTGGACAGGGCCATCCACACGTTGGCGCGGATGCGGGCCTGGAGGTTCTCGGCGGCGAGGCCGTGCAGGTCGAGCTGCTCCTCGAACGCCTCGACCATGCCGGCGATGGGGACGATGCGCGAGTTGATCCCCTGCCGCTTGACGAGCTCCTCGGCGTCCACGACGGAGCCCTCCGAGGAGTAGCGGCTCGGCAGCAGGACGGCGTGCACGTTCTCCGGGCCGATGGCGTCGGAGGCGATGGTGGCGACGAGCGCCGAGTCGATGCCGCCGGACAGGCCGAGCACGACGGAGCGGAAGCCGTTCTTGCGGACGTAGTCGCGGGTGCCGAGGACGAGCGCCGCGTACACCTCGGCGAGGTCCTCCAGGGGCGGCGCGACCGTGCCCGGCTCGGCGGGGTAGGCGGGCAGCGGGTCGGCGGACAGGACGTGCCGGTCGATGGTGATCGTGGTGCCGTCCTGGGCGTCGACGCGGACGGGGCCCTCGTCGGCGGCGGGGCCGGCGGCCGGGAGGTCGAGGTCGGTGACGAGGAGGTGCTCGACGAACTGGGGGGCGCGCGACAGCGGCGAGCCGTCCGGGCCGACGATGAGCGAGTCGCCGTCGAAGACGAGCTCGTCCTGGCCGCCGACCAGGTTGACGTAGGCGAGCGCGCAGCCGGCCTCGCGGGCGCGGCCGGCGCACAGGTCGAGGCGGACGTCGTCCTTGTCGCGCTCGTAGGGGGAGGCGTTGATCACCAGCAGCAGCCCGGCGCCCGAGGCGCCGGTGGCGCTGACCGGGCCGCCGTCCTGCCAGAGGTCCTCGCAGATGGCGGTGGCGATGTCCACGCCGTGCAGCCGGACGACCGGCAGCCGGTCGCCGCGCGCGAAGATCCGGTACTCGTCGAACACGCCGTAGTTGGGCAGGTGGTGCTTGGCGGAGCGGACGAGCACCTCGCCGCCGTGCAGCCACGCGGCCGCGTTCAGCGGCAGGCCGCCGGCCCGGCCGGAGCGGGCCGCGCCGGCCGGCGGGCAGTCGAGGTAGCCGGTGACGACGGGGAGGTCGCCGAGGCCCTCGTCGGCGAGCCGGCGGGCGAGGCGCAGGAGGGCGTCGCGGGACGCCGCCACGAAGGACGCGCGCAGCGCGAGGTCCTCCACGGGGTAGCCGGTCAGCATCATCTCCGGGAATGCGACGAGGTGCGCGCCCGCCTCGGCGGCGCGGCGCGTCCACGTCACGATCTGGTCGGCGTTGCCGTCGAGGTCGCCGACGGTCGAGTTCACCTGTGCGAGCGCGAGCCTGAGTTGTGCCACGGTCCAAGGGTAGAGCGTCCCGCCCAGTTTCGTCACTTTGACGAGAAGTCGGCGGCGAGCGCGGCGGCGCGCCGCCGCCGGATCGCGGGGGCCAGCGCGAGCTGCGCCGCGGCGGCGCCCAGGGCGAGCCCCGCGCAGGTCAGCCACAGCGCGGGCGCCCCTCCGGCGCCGAGCAGCTGGGTGCCGCCGAGGGGCGCCAGCAGGAAGCCGCCCGACCACGCCATCCCGTACAGGCCGCCGTACCGGCCCCGCAGGTCGGCGGGGGCGAGGTCGGCGACCACGGCCTGCAGGACGGACGCGGCGATGATCTCCCCGAGCGTCCACACCAGGATCGTCGCGGTGTAGGCGGCCACGGACGAGGCGAGCGAGGTGAGCCCGTAGCCGGCCCCGACCAGCGCGAAGCCCGCCGCCAGCACCAGGCTGTGGTCGCGCCGCGCCAGCCACGCGTTCACCAGCGGCTGGACGATGATGATCAGCGTGCCGTTCGCCGCGATCGCCAGGCCGTAGGACTGCGGGCCGAGCCCGTCCTCCTTCATGGCGAGCGGCATCGTCGTCATGCCCTGCATGAGCACGAACGTGTAGAAGAGGGTGACCAGCACGTAGCCGACCATGACCCGGTCGCGCAGCACGCGGCCGAACCCGCCCGCCCGCCCGGCGCGGGCCTCGCGGGTCCGCGTCTCCGGGATCGCCCGCCACACGAGCAGGCCGAACGCCGCGCAGGTGAGGGCGTCGATCCAGAACAGCCACAGGAAGCCCTGCTGCGCGAGCGTCCCGCCGAGCACCATGGCGAAGGCCCAGCCGAGGTTGATCGCCCAGAACAGCAGCCCGAACGCGCGCGGGCGCTCGGCCGGGGAGATGATGTCGGCCACCATCGCCTGGGCGGCGGGCCGGTACATGTCCAGGAGCAGGCCGAGCACCAGCGCGGCGGCGAGGATCGCGGCGAGGCCCTGGGCGTAGCCGAGCGCGAGCATGGCCGCGCCGGTGCCGACGGTCGCGAGCGTCAGCGTCGCGCGGCGGCCGATGCGGTCGGCGAGCATGCCGCCCGCGAGCTGCCCGGCGAGCGAGCCCGCGCCGAGCACGGCCATCGTCACGCCGGCCTGGGCCAGCGACAGGCCGCGCATGGTCGTCAGGTAGAGGCCGAGGAACGGCTCGACCATGGTCCCGAGGCGGTTGAGCAGGGTTCCCGCCCACAGCACCCAGAAGGGCCGGGGGAAGCCGCCCACCCGGGGGCGGAGGAAAGCCGCGAACCTGCCGGGAGCGGGACCGATGGGAGGTTCTTCCAGAAGCGTCACGTGACGATGGTGGAGGCGGCCCGCGCTCCGAGATAATCATTTAGCCTGGGCTAAATGATCGAGTTCGTGCTCGCGCCGGACGACGTGGCGCGGGTCCGGTTCGCGTTCTCGCCGCTGTGGGAGATGGTGCGCAGCCTGCGGGTGCTCGCCGACCCGTCCGGCCACGCGCTCCACCTGCCGTGGGTGCGCACCGTCCGGCCCCGCCTGCGCGGTCTCGGCTTCGAGCCGCTGCTGGACGTCGTCCTGCCCGCCGGGTACATCCCGGACTTCCTCACCCCGCCGCCGCGCACGCCGCTGCCCGACCTCGGCGCGGAGATCGCGACCGTCCGCGCCACGCCGCCCGAGGTCGTCGCCGCCGAGCTCAGCTGGGCCGCGCCCGGCGCCCCGCTCCGGCCCACCCGCCGCGCCATGGCCGCCGACCCCGAGCGCGCCCGGGACGACCTCGCCGACCTGCTCGAACGGTACTGGGAGGTGGCCGTGGAGCCGTTCTGGCCGCGCATCCGCGATCTGCTGGAGGGGGAGGTCCTGCGGCGCAGCGGCGCCCTCGCCGCCGAGGGCGCCGAGGGCGTGTTCGGCGACCTGCACGAGGCGGTCTCCTGGCGTGCAGGGACGCTCTCCGTGGACCGCCACTGGCACTTCCGCGGCGAGCTCGCCGGGCGCGGCATCCTGCTCGTCCCGAGCGCGTACGTGTGGCCGAACGTGTCGGTGATGGTGCCGCCCTACCAGCCGATGGTCAGCTACCCGCCGCGCGGCGCGGCGACACTGTGGGAGACCGGGCCGCCGGACGAGCCGCGCGCCGGCGCCCTGGCCGCGCTGATCGGACGCCGCCGCGCCGAGCTGCTCACGGCCCTCGCCACGCCCGCGTCCACCACCGACCTCGCCAGGCGGACGGGCGTGACCGCGGGGGCCGTCAGCCAGCACCTGGGCGTCCTGCGCGCCTGCGGCCTCGTCACCGGGCACCGCATGGGCCGCCGCGTCCTGTACGTCCGCACCCCGGCCGGGGACGCCCTCGCCGGGGCTCAGCGCAGCGACGCGAGCGCGTCCAGGCGCGGCGGGGCGGGGGAGGCCTCCGGTCCGTAGCGGCCGGACTCGGCGAGCCAGTCCATGTGCGCGCGCGGCGTGTCCAGCAGGACCTTGACGACCTGCGCGGCGGCGGCGCGCTGCGCGACCGTCAGGTCCAGCCGGTCGAGCATCTCCGGCAGCCTGCGCGCCGCCGTCCACGCCTCCTCCAGCCGGTCGGCGATCCGCTCGGCGACCAGGTGGGCCGCCCGCGCCTCGTCCATCCCGTGCGCCCTGGCGAGGACGGCGGGCAGATCGTGCACGTCGCCGCGCGCGGCCTCCAGGTCGTGCGAGGCGAGGTCGTTGGCCCACGCGACCGCGTCGGCGACGCCGTCGGCGAGGGTCTTCCAGCGGGGCGTGCGCAGCAGCCGCGCCGGCAGCTCGACGCCGAGGACGGCCTCCACCAGGTCGAACAGGAACGGGCCGCAGGCCCGCCGGCGCAGCGCCGGGTACTCCTGCTCGGTCGGGACGTGGCTGATCCGCCGGTTGACGGCCTCCTCGGCGCAGCCGTCGCGGTGCGCCTCCAGGTGCAGCATGAACCGCCGGCGCCAGTCGCGGCTCATGTCCTTGGACGTGGCGTGCCACAGCTCCACCAGCGCCGCCTCCAGCGGCCGGGCGCCGGGCCGGGCGTGGCCGCGCCGCATCGCGCGCAGCAGGTCGTCGTACAGCCCGTGCACGGCGCTGCCGCTGTCGGCGAGCGGCGGGTGGTCGAGCGTGTCGTCCAGCGCGAGGGTCCAGGTCAGCCAGCGGGCGAACAGGTCCACGGCGGCCAGGTCGGCGGACGGCAGGACGCGGGCGGCGAGCCGCTCGCAGCGCGCCCGGCCGAGCGGGGAGGTGTCCGGATCTCCGAGCACCAGCCCGCGGCCGCGTGCCCAGGCCTCCACCTGCGCGCACAGCTGCCACGACTCCGGGTGCATGGCCGACGGGGTGGCCAGCGCGGTCACCCGGTCGGTCATCGAGAGAAGAAGTGAGATGTCCACGACGCGATCCACGCTAACGATCACCTTGCCGGACGACCATGATCGCCACGTCAATTTCCGGGAAACGGATATCCGGGGACGGTCATGGGCGAGTCAGCCGCCCGCCCCCTGCCCCCGGCCGGGGGGACGTGCGATAGTGCGGTGATCGGAAGCGAGCACGATCAGGAGGAAACGTGTCGAGACGGACGACGCTCCGGGCCTTCGGCGCGGGGCTCGCGGCCCTGGCGCTGACGGCGTCGGCGTGCGGCGGCGACAAGGGCGCGACGGTGCAGGGCGTGAAGCTCATCGAGAAGGGCGCGCTCACCTCGTGCACGCACCTGCCCTACCCGCCCTTCCAGTCGGAGGACAAGAAGTCGGGCAAGGTCGTGGGCTTCGACGTCGAGCTCATCGACCTCGTCGCCAAGCGGCTCGGCGTCACCCAGAAGATCGTCGACACCCCGTTCGAGACGATGAAGACGGGTTCGGCGCTGAACGCCGGCAAGTGCGACATCCAGATGGGCGGCATGACGATCAAGCCCGACCGGGTGAAGTTCATGGACGTCTCCAGCCCCTACTTCGACGCCACGCAGTCGCTGATGGCGAAGAAGGGCAGCGGGATCACCGCGCTCGACGACGTCAAGGCCAGGAAGCTCAAGCTCGGCTCGCAGGCGAGCACGACCGGTGAGGACTTCGTCAAGGGCAAGGGCTTCGACCCGCGCTCGTTCGACAACTCCAACGCCGAGCTGAACGGCCTGCGCACCGGCCAGGTCGACGTGATCGTGCAGGACGACCCGGTCGTCAAGGGCTGGCTGAAGGACCCGGCGAACGCCGGCTTCGAGATCGCCGCGAACCTGAACACCGGCGAGCAGTACGGGTTCTGGATGCGCAAGGGCCACAACCCCGAGCTGGTGAAGATCACCAACGACGTGATCGCGAAGGCGCGGGCGGACGGCTCCTACAAGCGGATCTACGAGAAGTGGATCGGTCCGATGCCGCCCAGCGCCGGCGGCGGCTCGTGACCGCCGAACCGGCGGGTGCGGCGGCGCCGGGCGGGCTGACCCGCCGGCGCCGCCGGCAGCTCTCCCTCGGCGGCCAGTACGGGATCTTCGTGGTCGTCGTGGTGCTGCTGCTGGCGCTCGCCGACTGGGGGACCCTGCGGCTCAACTTCGCCAACTGGGAGGTCGCCAAGAGCCTGTTCCCCGACATCATCACGGTCGGGCTGCGCAACACCGCCCTCTACACCGCGGTCGGGTTCGGGATCGGTCTCGGCGGCGGGCTGGTCGTCGCGCTGATGCGGCTGTCGTCGGTGCCCCCGTACCGGTGGTTCGCCACCGCCTACATCGAGATCTTCCGCGGCCTGCCGCTCCTGCTGATCTTCATCTTCGTGGGCGTCGGCGTGCCGCTGGCCTTCCCGGGCACCAACATCCCCGGCGGCGCCGCCGGGCAGGCGGGACTGGCCCTCGGCCTCGCCGCGACCGCCTACATGGCCGAGACGATCCGGGCCGGGATCGAGGCCGTCCCGAAGGGGCAGCTGGAGGCGGCGCGGTCGCTCGGCATGTCGCACACCCGCGCGATGCGCTCGATCGTCATCCCGCAGGCGTTCCGGATCATCATCCCGCCGCTCACCAACGAGCTGGTGCTGCTCTGCAAGGACTCCTCGCTGGTGCTGTTCCTCGGCATCACGCTCGAACAGCGGGAGCTCACGAAGTTCGGCCGCGACCTCGCGGGCGAGCAGGGCAACACCACCCCGATCATCGTGGCGGGGATCTGCTATCTGCTCATCACGATCCCGCTGAGCCTGCTGGCCCGGCGGCTGGAGGCGCGGCAGCGCAGGGGGCGGCGATGACGAGCCTTGCCAAGGACACCGGGGCCCCGGCGGCCATCGAGATCAGCGGCCTCCACAAGTCGTTCGGGGCGAACGAGGTGCTGCGCGGCATCGACTTCCACGTCGGGGCCGGCGAGGTCGTCTGCGTGATCGGCCCGTCCGGGTCCGGCAAGTCGACGCTGCTGCGCTGCGTCAACCTGCTGGAGGAGCCCTCCTCCGGGACGGTCCGGGTCGCGGGCGCCGACGTCACCGACCCCGAGGTCGACATCGACGCCGTCCGCCGCCGGATCGGCATGGTCTTCCAGGCGTTCAACCTCTTCCCGCACCTGACCGCGCTCGGCAACGTCATGCTCGCCCAGCGGAAGGTGCTGCGGCGGGGCAGGGCGGAGGCCGAGCGGATCGCCCGGGAGAACCTGGATCGGGTCGGGCTGGCCGACAAGGTCGACGCCTACCCGGCGCAGCTGTCGGGCGGACAGCAGCAGCGCGTGGCCATCGCCCGCGCGCTCGCGATGGGCCCGGAGGTGATGCTGTTCGACGAGCCGACGTCCGCGCTGGACCCCGAGCTGGTCGGGGACGTCCTCGGCGTCATGCGCGGCCTCGCGGAGGCGGGGATGACGATGCTCGTCGTCACCCACGAGATGAGCTTCGCCCGGGAGGCGGCCGACCGGGTGGTGTTCATGGACGGCGGCGTGGTCGTGGAGGAGGGCCCGCCCGACCAGGTGATCGGGGCGCCCGCGCACGAGCGGACCCGGACCTTCCTTTCGCGCGTCCTCGACCCGGCCGCCGCGCGGATCGAGGACGGTCCGCCGTCGGATATGTTCCGATCACCGGCCCCGGACGCGTAACGTCGCGGTAACAGCGTCCGGGCATACTGCAGATACAGCCGGACCGGCTCAGCGCGGCCGGCATGCCGGGCCCGCGTCGCCGACGAACGCAGTCTCGCCGACAGGGCAGTACCGAGGGAGAGGGCATTGGACCGTCAGCAGGAGTTCGTGCTCCGCACGCTTGAGGAGCGCGACATCCGCTTCATCCGGCTGTGGTTCACCGACGTGCTCGGGTTCCTGAAGTCGGTGGCCGTCGCCCCCGCCGAACTGGAGGGCGCCTTCGGCGAGGGCATCGGCTTCGACGGCTCGGCGATCGAGGGCTTCGCCCGGGTGTACGAGGCCGACATGATCGCCAAACCGGACCCGTCCACCTTCCAGGTGCTGCCCTGGCGGTCGGAGTCCCCGGGCGTCGGCCGCATGTTCTGCGACATCCTCATGCCGGACGGGGCGCCGAGCTTCGCCGACCCCCGCTACGTCCTCAAGCGCTCCCTGGCGCGGGCCGCCGACCTCGGGTTCACCTTCTACACCCACCCCGAGATCGAGTTCTTCCTCTTCAACGACAAGCCGGAGGACGGCCGCGAGCCCGAGCCGGCCGACGCGGGCGGCTACTTCGACCACACCCCGCACAGCGCCGCGCACGACTTCCGGCGCAACGCCATCACCATGCTGGAGGCGATGGGGATCTCGGTGGAGTACAGCCACCACGAGGGCGCCCCCGGCCAGCAGGAGATCGACCTCCGGTACGCCGACGCGCTCACCACCGCCGACAACATCATGACGTTCCGGTTGGTCATGAAGGAGGTCGCGCTGGAGCAGGGCGTGCACGCCTCCTTCATGCCGAAGCCGTTCACCGAGCACCCCGGCTCGGGCATGCACACCCACATGTCGCTGTTCGAGGGCGACCGCAACGCCTTCTACGAGCCGGGCGCGGAGTACAAGCTGTCCAAGGCGGGGCGGGCGTTCATCGCCGGGCTGCTGCGGCACTCCGCGGAGATCACCGCGGTGTGCAACCAGTGGGTCAACTCCTACAAGCGGCTGTGGGGCAACGTCGGCTCCGCGGCGGGCCTGGGCGGAGAGGCCCCGTCCTACATCTGCTGGGGGCACAACAACCGGTCCGCGCTGGTCCGCGTCCCCATGTACAAGCCGCACAAGGGCCACTCGACCCGCATCGAGTTCCGGTCGCTGGACACCGCCGCCAACCCCTACCTGGCGTTCGCGGCGATCCTCGGCGCAGGGCTCAAGGGGATCGAGGAGGGCTACGAGCTGCCGCCGGGCGCCGAGGACGACGTCTGGGCCCTCACCGTGGCCGAGCGGCGCGCCCTCGGCATCGAGCCGCTGCCGCAGAACCTGGACGAGGCCATCCGCGCGATGGAGCGCAGCGAGCTGATGGCCGACGTCCTCGGCGAGCACGTCTTCGACTTCTTCCTGCGCAACAAGCGCCAGGAGTGGGAGGACTACCGCCGCCAGGTGACCGAATTCGAGCGGAAGCGGCTCCTGGCCGTCCTCTGAGGCCCGCTCCGGATTACGGTTGGTCCTGTGACCGAGTCCTGGACTTCCGACCGCCGTCCCTCGCTCGCCGGACGCCTGGCGCGGCTCGGGTTCACCCACGCGGCGCGGGCGGAGCGGCTGCTCGCGGAGGCCGAGCGGGACGGCGCGGGGCCCGGCGACGCCCTGCTCGACGCCCTCGGCGGCACCGCCGACCCCGACCTCGCCCTGGACGGTCTGCTGCGCCTGCTGCCCGCCGCCGGCGGCGAGCTGCGCGCGGTGCTGGCCGCCGAGCCGGGGACGCGGGAGCGGCTGACCGCGGTGCTCGGGGTGAGCGCGGCGCTCGGCGACCACCTGGCGCGGCACCCCGACCACTGGCGCGTGCTGCGCGACGGCGTCGCGGGCCCGCTCGGAAGCCCCCGCGCCGACCTGCTGGCCGCCGTGGGCGCCGATCCGGCGGCGCCGGAGCCGGTGGCCCTCGGCGAGGACGCGCTCGTCGCGCTCCGCGTCGCCTACCGCCGCCGCCTCCTGGCGCTGGCGGGACGCGACCTGATCGGCGCGGCGGACGTCGCGGAGGTCGCCGCCGAACTGGCCGACCTCGCCGCCGCCGCGCTGGAGGCCGGCCTCGCCGTCGCCCGCGCCGAGGTCCCCGGGCACGAGGCGTGCCGGCTCGCCGTGATCGGCATGGGCAAGTGCGGGGGCCGCGAGCTCAACTACGTCAGCGACGTCGACGTGGTCTTCGTGGCGGAAGCGCGGGACGGGCAGGACGAGGACGCCGCGCTGCGCACCGCCACCCGGCTGGCGTCGGCGATGATGCGGGCCTGCTCGGCCACGACCGAGGAGGGTGCGCTGTGGGAGGTGGACGCTGCGCTGCGCCCCGAGGGCCGGTCCGGGCCGCTGGTGCGGACGCTCGCCAGCCACCGCGCCTACTACGAGCGTTGGGCCAAGACGTGGGAGTTCCAGGCGCTGCTGAAGGCCCGTCCCGTCGCGGGCGACGCCGACCTCGGCGCCCGCTACCTCGACACGATCACCCCGATCGTGTGGAAGGCGGGCGAGGGCGAGGGCTTCGTCGAGGACGTCCAGGACATGCGGCGCCGCGTCGAGGCCGACCTGAACCAGCGCACCGCCGACTCCGAGCGGCAGCTCAAGCTCGGGCCGGGCGGGCTGCGCGACGTCGAGTTCGCGGTCCAGCTGCTCCAGCTCGTCCACGGCCGCGCCGACGAGACGCTCCGCAGCCCGACGACGCTGGACGCCCTGGCCGACCTGTCCCGGGGCGGCTACGTCGCGCGCGACGACGCGGCGGCGCTGGCGTCGGCGTACCGGTTCCTGCGGCGCGTGGAGCACCTCGTCCAGCTGCACCGGCTGCGCCGCACCCACCTCGTCCCGGACGACGAGGCCGGCCTGCGCCGCCTCGGCCGCGCCCTCGGCCTGCGCACCGACCCGGTGGGGGAGTTCACCGCGCTGTGGCGGCGGCACGCCCGGGAGGTCCGCCGCATCCACGAGAAGCTGTTCTACCGGCCGCTGCTGCGGGCCGTCGCGCGGCTGCCCGGGGAGGAGGCCCGGCTCACCCCGGAGGCGGCCCGGGTCCGGCTGGAGGCGCTCGGGTACGCCGACCCTGCGGGCGCGCTGCGGCACATCGAGGCGCTGACGGCGGGCGTGTCGCGGCGGGCCGCGATCCAGCGGACGCTGCTGCCGGTCATGCTCGGCTGGTTCGCCGACGCGCCCGACCCCGACGCGGGCCTGCTCGGGTTCCGGCAGGTCAGCGACGCCCTCGGGACCACGCCCTGGTACCTGCGGCTGCTGCGCGACGAGGTGACCGTCGCCGAGCGGATGGCGTGGGTGCTCGGCTCCAGCCGCTACGCCACCGACCTGCTGCTGCGCGCCCCCGAGGCGGTGGCCCTGCTGGGCAGCGACACGGGCCTGGCCCCGCGCCCGCAGGAGGCGCTGCGCACGGAGGCGCTCGCCGCCGTCCGCCGCCACAGGGAGGGGGGCGGCGACCGCCCCGCCGAGGAGGCGGCCGGCGTGGTGCGGGCGCTGCGGCGCCGCGAGCTGTTCCGCGTGGCCGTCGCCGACCTGCTCGGCCTCGTGGACGTCCGGGAGGTGGGGGAGGCCCTCACCGGCATCTCCGCCGTCACCGTCGAGGCCGCGCTCCAGGTCGCCGTCAACAAGATCGAGATGGAGTCGCGCGGGCCGCTGCCGACCCGGGTGGCGGTCGTCGCGATGGGCCGGTTCGGCGGGCACGAGCTCGGCTACGGCAGCGACGCCGACGTGATGTTCGTCCACGACCCGCTGCCCGGCGCGGACGAGCGTGCCGCCGGGCGGGCCGCGCACGCCGTCGCCGAGGAGCTGCGCCGCCTCCTCGCCCTGCCCGCCCCCGACCCGCCGCTGGTGATCGACCCGAACCTGCGCCCCGAGGGGCGGCAGGGGCCGCTCGTGCGCACGCTCGCGTCCTACGCCGCCTACTACGCGCGCTGGTCGGAGCCCTGGGAGGCGCAGGCGCTGCTGCGCGCCGACCCGATGATCGGCGATCCGGGGCTGTGCGAGCGGTTCCGCGCGCTGATCGATCCCGTCCGCTGGCCGGAGGACGGCATCGGCGAGGACGCCGTCCGGCAGATCCGGCGGCTGAAGGCGCGGATGGAGTCCGAGCGGCTCCCACGCGGCGTCGAGCGGCGCCTGCACACCAAGCTCGGGCCGGGCGGGCTGGCGGACGTGGAGTGGGTCGCGCAGCTGCTCCAGCTCCGGTACGCCCACGAGGTCCCGGCGCTGCGCACCACCCGGACGCTGGACGCGCTGGACGCCGCGGTCAAGGCCCGCCTCCTGGACGCCGAGGACGCCGAGATCCTGGCCGAGGCGTGGTGCATGGCCACCCGGGTCCGGGGGGCGCTCATGCTGGTGCGGGGCCGCGCGTCCGACCTGCTGCCGACCGAGCACCACCGCGAGCGCAGCTCCGTCGCCCGCGTCCTCGGCTACCCCGGGACGGGCGACCTCCTGGAGGACTACCGCAGGCACGCCCGCCGCGCCCGCACCGTCGTGGACCGGGTGTTCTACGGAGCCGAGTGAACCCCGGAGCCTTCCGTCCGCCGGCCGGACCGCTGGTGGAACCGGTGCATCACGCGGGCCCGGGCGAGGAGGAGGGGCGCGGGGCAGCGCGTGTAGAGGATCCACGAGACCCACAGCGCGCCGCCGATGAGCGCCATGCCCGCCACCGCGTCCAGCACGTAGTGGTTGGCGGTGGACAGGATCACGATCACGGTGGTCGCGGGGTAGAGCACGCCGAGCAGCTTGGCCCAGTTCTGCGACGCCAGCCTGACCAGCACCAGCCCGCACCACAGCGACCATCCGGCGTGCATGGACGGCATGGCCGCGTACTGGTTGGTCAGGCTCCCGGACGCGTCGCTGGCGTACAGGCCGAGCGAGTGCAGCGCGGTCACCGGGTCGACGAAGCCCTCGCTGTGCAGGAACCTCGGCGGCGCCAGCGGGTACAGCCAGAAGCCGATCAGCGCCACACCCGTGGCGACCATGATGGACGTGCGGAGCCACCGGTAGTGCTGCGGCCGGTAGCGGTACAGCCACACGACGATGGCGAGCGTCACGATGAAGTGCATCGTGGCGTAGAAGACGTTCGCGGTCCGCGCCAGCCACGGCACGGTCAGCAGCGTCTGGTTGAGGTGCAGCTCGACGTCCAGCCCCAGGAAGCGTTCGGCGCGCAGGATCTCGTCGGCGTGCGCGAACGCCGGCCCGGTGCCGTCCTGAACCAGGACGATCCGCGTCAGCGTATAGCCGGTGTAGAACAGGACGACCAGCAGCAGTTCGCGCCATACGGGGGGCGCGGTGACCCGGCGCCGGATTCCGGTGGCGCCGGCCTCGCTTCTGCGGGCCGCTGGGGGGGCGGATTGAGCCATGCTACCTATCTTTGCCGTCGGGTTCCTGAATGAGATCACCGCGACGAATGGTCTTCATCTCAGACCTGAGTAGTACGACCCTGATGCGGTATCCGGACTTTCGGGGGAGGGCCTCGGGGACAGCGGGGGTATCCCCG
This sequence comes from Actinomadura sp. NPDC048032, assembly GCF_040653175.1. Taxonomy (NCBI): domain Bacteria; kingdom Bacillati; phylum Actinomycetota; class Actinomycetes; order Streptosporangiales; family Thermomonosporaceae; genus Actinomadura; species Actinomadura sp. NPDC048032. The sequence goes on along the minus strand of NZ_JBEZJP010000167.1, from coordinate 2,142 downwards.
CGCCGCCGGCCCCCCTGGCGGAGCCCGATGGGTTGATCAGGAGTCAGCATAGAGGGCCATGGGTAGGTCCCGATCGCTTCAGGCGATGCGATCGGAGGGACGAATGGCCAGGTACCGGGGGATCACTGGCGTGGTGCCGGCGGGCGCCGCGACTCTGGCCGCCTTAACGCTCCTCTCCCTCTCGGGAGGGACGGGCGTCGCGCGCTCGTCACCCGGTGGAGCCCGTGCGGCGTCCGCCACCGCGCCCGCGGCGGGCGACGCCCCGGGCGCGGCGACCCCCGCCCCGGCGGGAGCCGTCCCCCGGCTGTCGTGGGGACGCTGCACCGGCCTGCCGTCCCCGCCGCCCAAGAGCAAGCCGCCCCGCGGGCTCCGGTGCGCGGCGCTCCCGGTGCCGCTCGACCATGCCCGGCCGTCCGGCGAGAAGATCGAACTCGCGCTGATCAAGGTGCCGGCGACCGACACGCGCCGGCGCATCGGCTCGCTGGTGTTCAACTTCGGCGGCCCCGGCGGGGAGGGCGTCGACACGCTCGCGCAGGCCGCGGACCAGTACGCCGACCTGCGCGCCCGCTACGACCTGATCGGCCTCGACCCGCGCGGCGTCGGCCGAAGCAGCCCGGTGACCTGCGTGGACGACCGCCGCATGGACGCTCTCGCCGCCCTGGACGACAGCCCCGACACCGCCGCCGAGGAGCGGGCGTACGCGGCCGGCCGCGCCGACTACGTACGCAGGTGCGAGGCGCGGTCGGGGCGGCTGCTGCCGCACGTCGGCACCGCCGACGCCGCCCGCGACCTCGACCTGGTCCGCGCCGCCGTCGGCGACGAGCGGCTGCACTACTTCGGCATCTCCTACGGCACCTGGCTCGGCGGCAACTACGCGCACCAGTTCCCCGCCAGGGTGGGGCGGGCCGTCCTCGACGGGGCCGTCGACACCAGGCTCGGCAGCGCGGACCTGGCCCTCCAGCAGGCGGCCGCGTTCCAGCGCGCCCTCGGCGGCTTCGGCGCCGCCTGCGCGCGGCTCGGAAAGAAGGCATGCCCCCTCGGGACCGACGGCCCGTCCGTCGTGGCGTCCGTCGGCCGGTTCCTGGCGGGGCTCGACCGGCGCCCGCTCCGCACGCAGTCCGGGCGCGGGCTCACCCAGAGCCTCGGCACGACCGGCGTCGCCGCCGCGCTCTACTCCCGGGACGCCTGGCCGTACCTGGCGCAGGGCCTGGTCGACGCGGTGAAGCGCCGCGACGGGTCGCTGCTGCTGATGCTCGCCGACGCCCAGAACGGGCGGCGGGGGGACGGCACCTACAGCAACCTCTCCGCCGCCAACACCGCCATCACCTGCGCCGACGGCGCCGACCGGCCCACCGCGAGCGACGTGCGGCGGCTGCTGCCGCGGTTCCGCGAGGCCTCGCCGATCTTCGGGGCGTCGCTGGCGTGGGGCCTGCTGCAGTGCACGGGCTGGCCGGTGCAGGGCGACCCCGCCGCCCGCGAGGTGTCCGCCCCGTCCGCCGAGCCGATCCTCGTCGTCGGCAACACCGGAGACCCCGCCACCCCGTACGCGTGGGCGTCCGCGCTGACGGAGGCGCTCGGCGGCCGGGCCACCCTCCTCACGCTCAGGGGAGAGGGGCACGGCTCCTACGACACAGGCGACCCCTGCGTCCGCGAGGCCGTGCACGCCTACCTCCTGGACGGCACGGTCCCCGCCGCGGGCGCCACCTGCGGTTAGCGGAAGGCGGGCCCGCCCACCCGCGCCGATCTCGTCAACATCTGCCCCTTGAACCGGCCGCCGGTTCGGACTGGTCTAGACCGCGACGCCTATCGAGGGAGGCCGGATGAACGGCGGCCGGACCATCACGTCCGTCATCACGATCGCGGCGCTCGGGCTCGCGCTCGCCCCGCCCGCCCGGGCCCGCGCGCAGGCGCCGCCGGGGCGCGGCTGCGACCCCGGCGCGATCCTCGCCCGGATGACCGACGCCGAGAAGATCGGCCAGCTGGTCATGGCGGTCACCGAGGACGGCCCGGACGGCATGCCGTCCGAGCGGACCCGCCGCGCCGTCCAGGACCTGAAGATCGGCTCGGTCATCACCTCCGAGCCGCGCACGCCGGGCCGGACCACCCGCACCAGGCGCAGAAGCCGGTCCCGTTCGAGATCAC
>NZ_JBEZJP010000166.1:0-15415 GCF_040653175.1 Actinomadura sp. NPDC048032 | reverse complement strand
TGCACTCCGCGGGCGTCCACGCCCGCCGAGATTCCCCATTCAGAACCGGCGTGCCCGCCCCCGGGCACGTCACCGCCGAGTCCGCGGACCGCCGTGCCCCGCATGCGCGTCCACCGCGGAACCGGGGACCCACTGCGTCCTTTTCGGGGTGAATCGGCCTGCCTTCGCGGGCCGTAGGGCGGCTTCCACGCCCGAACCCGTCAGCTAACCCGGTAGGCGGCATGGAAGTCGAGGAGATCCCCCCGTGCCACGCGCGCACTGCAAGAAGACCCACGGCAGGCACCGCAAGCCGAACCCCCTGTCCCTGACCTGGCGGACGACCGGCGGCGTGATCGTCGGCGCCGCCGTGCTCGGCACCGCCGCCGCCACCGCGCAGGCGTCGGTCCTGCCGTTCGGCTCCACCCCGGTGAGGTCCGCCGCCGCGGCCGACCTCGCCCCCGGCCTGACGGCGCACGGCGGCCCGTCCGGGCGCCGTGCCGAGGACGAGCGCAAGACGACCGGCTCGAAGGCTCCGGCGAAGAAGGACCAGCCCGAGCAGCCGAAGGCGGAGACCTCCGAGAAGGCCGCCCCGAAGACCGCCGCGAAGTCGCGGCCCACCGCCGCGCAGGCCATCGAGCTCGCCCGCTCGCAGGTCGGCGTCGAGGAGGACGGTGGCGGCGAGACCAAGTTCCAGGACTGGTACATGGCCACGTCCCGGGCGCGGGAGACCCTCGCGCGCGACGGCGGTTCCCTCAGCGGCTACGGCGACGCGAACTGGTGCGACATGTTCGTCTCCTGGGTGGGCGAGCAGATCGGCTTCAGCGACCAGGTCGGCAGCGACGCCTGGACGGTCGCCCACGCCCGCTGGTTCCAGGAGCACGGCCGCTGGGGCAACGAGCCGAGGCCCGGCGCGATCGTGTTCTTCTCGTGGGGCGGCAGTGAGTCCGTCGACGACATCGAGCACGTCGGCATGGTGGTCAAGAAGATCGACGATGGCACGATCGAGACCGTCGAGGGCAACACCGACAACGCCGTCCGGATGAAGGAACGTTCCACAGACGTCGTCGTCGGCTACGGCTACCCGGACTACCGGTCGTGACGGCGCCCCCCGCCCCGCCCCCTGCATAGGATCGCGCCCATGGAGGAAGGCCCCGGGCAGGACGCCCCCGTCACGCGGCGCAGGGTCCTCGCCCTCGGCGCGGGCGGGGCCGCCGTCCTCCTCGCCGGAGGCGCAGGCCTGGCGGGCTCGCGCTCCGGCGGCCGGGCGGCGGGCGCCCGTGCTCCCGGCTCCCCGTCCGCCGGGACGTTCCATCCCTCCCTGGCCTCCGCCGTCCTCGCCAATCGCGCCGCGGCCGTCCGCCAAGGCGACCGCATGGCGTTCCTCGCCACGGTGGGCAACGCCCCCGCCGCCTTCCAGGACACCCAGTCCCGCATGTACGGGAACCTCCGGAAGCTTCCCCTGGAAGGCTGGCGGGAGCGCGTCGTCCGCGTCGAGACCGTGGACGGCGAGACCGCCGTCGTCCGCGTCGAGGCGCGCTACAGGCTGCGCGGCTTCGACCGGAGCGACGTGGCCCGCACCCGCTACCTCACGCTGGCCCCGCGGGGCGATGCGTGGACGATCGTCGGCGACGGGACGTCCCGCGGCCTCGCCGACGACACCGACATCTGGGACTGCGGCCCCCTGACGGTGGTCAGGGGCCGAACGAGCCTGGTCGTCGGCGACGGCGCCGGCCTCGACGGCATCGCCCGGCGGCTGGACGCGGCCGTCCCGGTCGTGACGTCCGTGGTCGGCACGGGGTGGGCGCGGCGGGTCGTCGCGCTCGTCCCGGCCGACGCGACCGTCGCCTCCGCGCTCGCCGGCCCCGGGCAGAGCCTCGGCCAGATCGCCGCGCTCGCCGCCGTCGCCCCGGCCGCCGGGGGCGGTCGCGGCGAGGACCGCGTCATCGTCTCCCCCGGCACCTTCGGCCGCCTCAACGAGCTGGGCCGCGACGTCGTCCTCGCCCACGAGCTGACCCACGTCGCCACCGGCGGCGCCCGCGACGGGCGCACCCCGCTGTGGCTGATCGAGGGCTTCGCGGACTACGTCGGCTACCGGCGCGTCAAGATCAGCACCCGGTCGGCGGCGGGCGAGCTGCGCCGCGAGGTCTCCGCCGGGCGCGCGCCCTCCGCGCTGCCCTCCGCCGACGCGTTCGCCGGCGGCTCCCCCCGCCTCAGCCAGGCCTACCAGGAGGCCTGGCTCGCCTGCCGGATGGTCGCCGACCGGTACGGTGAAGCGGCGCTGGTGCGGCTCTACCGGGCCGCCGGGCGCGCCCCGGAGGCCGCGGCGCTGCGCGACGTGCTCGGCCTGACGCGGGAGCGCTTCACCGCACTGTGGCGCGACTACGTGAAGGAGGAGCTCGCATGAGCGAGGCGGAGACCGACGAGGACCGCGCCGGGGACTCCGCCGCCGGAACCCCCGGCGCCGCCCCCGCGCGCCGGCCCCGGATCGCCGCCGCCGTCACCGCCGCCGTGCTCTTCGCCGGGGTCGCGACCGTGCTCGCGAGGACCACGCCGTGGAACCCGCTCCCCGGGCACGTCCCCGGCGGGCGCGTGGAACCCGATCCCGCGCTGGACTTCACCCCCGCCGAGATCGCCCGCTCCCGGGCGTTCGACTCGGCCGTCAACCCGCCCGCCTACACCGGGCTCCTCGTCGGCCTCGCCCTGATCCTGGTGCTGGGCCTCACGCCGCTGGGCGCCCGGCTCATCGGCTGGGCCACCGCGAGAACCCGCCGCCGGCCGCTTCGGATCATCCTCGGAACCATGGCCCTGACCACGCTGCTGCGCGCCGCCGGGCTCCCGTTCCGCATCTGGAGCGAGTCCGTGCTGCGCCGGTACGGGCTGTCCACGCAGAGCTGGCCCGCATGGCTCGTCGACCAGGCGAAGTCCCTCGCCGTCACGTGGGTCATCTACACGATCGCCCTGCTGCTCCTCTACGCCCTCATCCGCCGCTTCCCGCGCCACTGGTGGGCCGGCGCCGCCGCGGGCGGGTTCGTCCTCGTCGTCTTCGCCTCGTTCGTCTACCCGCTCGCCGTGGAGCCCGTGTTCAACAAGTTCCACTCGCTTCCGGCGGGGCGGTTGCGCACCGACCTGCTGGCGATGGCCGAGCGGGACGGCGTGCCCGTCGAGGACGTCCTCGTCGCGGACGCCTCCCGCCGGACGACCTCCCTGAACGCCTACGTGTCCGGGTTCGGCTCCACGCGCCGCATCGTCCTCTACGACACGCTGCTGAAGTCGCCGCCCGCCCAGGTCGAGTCCATCGTCGGGCACGAGCTCGGCCACGCCAAGCGCGACGACGTGCTGTGGGGCACGCTCGTCGGCGCGCTCGGGGTGGCGGGGGCCATGTGCCTGCTGTACCTGCTGATGACGTCCCCGCGCCTGCTGCGGCGCGCCGGGCTCGATCCCGCCGGGCCCGGCGGCGGCGGGACCGGACCGGACGCGCGCAGCGGCGGTGCGGCGGCCGACCCGAGGTCCGTCGCGCTCCTCCTCGCGCTCGTGACCGCCGGGACGACGCTCGCCGCCCCCGTCCAGAACCTCGTGAGCCGCCGCATCGAGGCCCGCGCCGACGCGCACGCGCTGGACCTCACCCGCGACCCCTCGACCTTCGTGTCGATGCAGCACGCGCTGTCCGTCCGCAACATCTCCGACCTGGACCCCGACGCCGCGGAGTACCTGCTGTGGCTCACGCACCCCTCGGCCCCCGACCGGATCGCCATGGCCCGCGACTGGGCGCGCCTGCACCGCGTCCAGGTCCCGCCGCCGCTCCGCTAGCCGCGGCTCAGTTGCCCTCGGCCCGCTGCTTCTCGGGCGCCTTGGGCCGGGCGCCCTGCTGCGCCGACAGGGTCGCGGCGTCCACGTGCGCGGCCGTCGTGACCGACCGCTTCAGCGCGCTGCCCTTCACCCAGTCCTGCCACTTCACCTGCCAGTACCCCCAGCCGTTCTCCGGCTCCAGCTGCCGGTCGCTGCCGGTCACCGTGATGGGGTCGCCGCGCTGGGCGAGGTTGTAGAACCACTTGGCATTGGACGGGCTGACGTTGATGCAGCCGTGGCTGACGTTCTCGCTCCCCTGCGATCCCACCGACCACGGCGCGCTGTGCACGTACTCGCCGCTGTCGGAGATGCGCACCGACTTGTAGACGGTGAGGCTGTAGTACCCGGCGCAGCCGGGGCCGCAGCCGTCCCACTCCGACGTCATGATGGTCGGGTCCTCCTTGCCCATGGCGAGGTGGACCCCGTTCGTGGTGGTGTACTTGCGCTCTCCGCCCTTCCCCATGCTCGTCGGGATGGTGCGGGCCTTCTTGCCGTTGATCCGGACGACCATCTTGTGGCTGTCCTCGCCGGCGGTGGAGACGTGCGAGTCGCCGACCTTGAAGTCGACGCCGTAGTCCTTCCCGCCGTACACGCCCTGCCCGGTGCGCACGCCGCTCAGGTGCGCCCGGAACGACACCTTCGTGTGGGCCGGCCAGTAGCTCCTCGTCCGGAACACCGCCTCCTGGCTGCCGAACCAGCTCCAGCCGCCCTCGACGGTCCTGTCGGCGGTGACCTCCAGCGCCCGCTCGACCGCCGCCCGGTCCTTCACCGGACGGGCGAAGTGCATGATGATCGGGATGCCGACGCCGACGGTCTCCCTGTTGAACGGCGCCTCGATCGTGACGTCGTTGGTCTTCTTCACCACGGCCGTGGAGAAGCCGCTGCGGACCGTGCGGGTCCTGCCGTCCCGGCCGAGGGCGGTGGCGTCGACCGTGTACGCCGTGCCCGGCTTCAGCGTCCACCGGGACCGCCACCGCGTCCTGTCGGCGCTCAGGTCCCCCTCGACCACGCCGTCCTTCGTCGCCACCGTCACGTTCTCGATCGTGCCCTGCCGCGCCTCCACGGCGATGGGGCTGTCCGGCCGCAGCTTCCCGCCGCCTCCGGCCGGCGACACCGCGAGCTTCACCTCGTCCTTGCCGGCCGGCCCGACGCTTCCCGAACACGCCGCGGCACCCCCGCCGACGAGCACGCCGCCGACGACGAGCACGGCCGTGTACCGCCCCCGGTCTCCCGGCCTTGAGCCACTCACCCGCATGTGGACCCCCCGGTCGTTCCACTGGGCGATCTGTCGTTTTCCAGCCCGGTCGCTGGAAAGGCGCCCAGTATGTTCGAAAGGGCCGGTACCCGCTAAAAAGCGGACACCGGCCCCCGATGGGGTTCTTTTACTGATCAGTGGGCGAAATGACCCCGGTAGTACTCGAACACCAGACCGACGGACGTGAGGATCGCCGCGGCGGCGCCGAGGATCACCAGCCACCAGCCGAACACGACGCCGAGCGCCACGGCCGTGGCCGAGAGCGCCACGAACAGCGGCCACCAGCTGTGCGGGCTGAAGAAGCCCAGCTCGCCGGCCGCGTCCGCGATCTCACCCTCCGGGTCGTCCTCGTACAGCGGGCCCGCGTTCGCGCGCTCGAGGCGCCGGACCGTGAAGTGGATGTAGAACCCGATGAGCCCGGCGAGGCCGACCGCGAGCGCGAGCGCCGTCGTGCCCGTCCAGTCGTTGGACCAGAGCCAGTAGACGACGTCGGTGGCGAGGAAGAAGACCGCGCACCCGTAGAACATGAACGCCTGGACGCGCATCGGCTACTCCCCCTTCGCCCCGGCCAGCTCGCCCTTGGCACCCACGTGCGGGTGGTGCAGGTCGAACGCCGGCCGCTCGGAACGGATCTTCGGGATCGAGTTGAAGTTGTGCCGCGGCGGCGGGCAGGAGGTCGCCCACTCCAGCGAGTTGGAGTAGCCCCACGGGTCGTCGACCTCGACGCGCGTGCCCCGCTTCCACGTGATGTAGAGGTTGTAGAAGAACGGCAGCATCGAGGCACCGAGGATGAACGAGAAGATGCTGGAGATCTCGTTCAGCCCGTGGAACTCGCTCGGGTAGTCCGCGTACCGGCGCGGCATGCCCGCGGCGCCCAGCCAGTGCTGGAGCAGGAACGTGCCGTGGAAGCCGATGAACAGCAGCCAGAAGTGGATCTTGCCGAGGGTGTCGTTCAGCATCTTGCCGGTGAACTTCGGCCACCAGAAGTAGAAGCCGGCGAACATCGCGAACACCACGGTGCCGAACACGACGTAGTGGAAGTGCGCCACGACGAAGTAGGAGTCCGACAGCTGGAAGTCCATCGGCGGCGACGCCAGGATGACGCCGGTGAGCCCGCCGAACAGGAACGTCACGAGGAAGCCCAGCGACCACAGCATCGGCGACTCGAACGTCAACTGCCCTCGCCAGATGGTCCCCACCCAGTTGAAGAACTTCACCCCCGTGGGAACGGCGATGAGGAACGTCATGAAGGAGAAGAACGGCAGCAGCACCTGGCCGGTGACGAACATGTGGTGCGCCCACACGGTGATGGACAGGCCCGCGATGGTGATGGTCGCGAAGACCAGGCCGATGTAGCCGAAGACGGGCTTGCGGCTGAACACCGGGAGGATCTCGGTCACGATGCCGAAGAACGGCAAGGCGATGATGTAGACCTCCGGATGCCCGAAGAACCAGAACAGGTGCTGCCACAGCAGCGCCCCGCCGTGCGCGGCGTCGAAGATGTGCGCGCCGAGCTTGCGGTCGGCCTCCAGCGCCAGCAGCGCGGCGGCGAGGACCGGGAACGCCAGCAGGACCAGGATCGAGGTCAGCAGCGCGTTCCAGGTGAAGATCGGCATCCGGAACATCGTCATGCCCGGCGCCCGCATGCACAGGATCGTGGTGATGAAGTTGACCGCGCCCATGATGGTGCCGAAGCCCGACATCGCGAGGCCCATCACCCACATGTCGCCGCCGACGCCCGGCGAGCGGACCGCGTCCGACAGCGGGGCGTAGGCGAACCAGCCGAAGCTGGCCGCGCCGCCCGGGGTCAGGAAGCCCGCGATGACGATCAGGCTGCCGAACAGGAACAGCCAGTACGCCAGCATGTTCAGCCGGGGGAACGCCACGTCGGGGGCGCCGATCTGCAGCGGCATGATGACGTTGGTGAAGCCCGCGAACAGCGGCGTCGCGAACATCAGCAGCATGATCGTGCCGTGCATGGTGAACAGCTGGTTGTACTGCTCGTTGCTGACGAACTGCAGCCCCGGCTCGAACAGCTCCATCCGGATCAGCAGCGCGAGCACGCCGCCGAACAGGAACATCACGAACGAGGTGATCAGGTAGAGGTAGCCGATCACCTTGTGGTCGGTGGACGACATCCAGGAGGCGATGATGCGCCCCTTGCTCGTCCGCGGCGCGGCGATCGGCGCGCTCGGTGCGTGACTCGTGGCGGTCACTTGGCACCTCCCGCGGCCAGTGCTTGCTTCGAATCGGCGATGAACTTCTGGTACTGCTCGGGCGTCACGACCTTGAGCTGGAACAGCATCCGGCTGTGGTCGACGCCGCAGAGCTCGGCGCAGCGGCCCTCATAGGTGCCGAGCTTGTTCGCCGTGAACTCGAACTCGTTGGTGTAGCCCGGCATGACGTCCTTCTTGTAGATCAGTGCCGGCACCCAGAACGAGTGGATGACGTCGTTGGCGTGCAGCCGCACCCGCACCGTCTTGCCCGAGGGGATCGTCATCACCGGCTTGGCGGGAGCGGGCCCGTTCGGGGCGACGGGCTGGCCGACGACGGAGGCGACCGTCCTCTCCTTGCCCGCGGCGTCCTTCTCCTTGTAGTCGAACTGCCAGCTCCACTGGAAGCCGATCACGTCGACGACCACCGCGGGGTCCTTGGTGGTCTTCTCGACGAAGTTCTCGTCCCTCGCGGTGAAGTAGAACAGGACCGCGATGATGACGAACGGGACCGCCGTGTAGAGGATCTCGATCGGCATGTTGTAGCGGACCTGCGGCGGCAGATCGTTGGAGCGCTTGCGGTGGAACAGCACCGCCCAGATGATCAGGCCCCAGACCACGGCCCCGACCGCGAACGCCGCGATCCAGGAGCCCTGCCAGAGCTTCAGCATGCGCTCGCCCTGGACGCTGATCGGCTCGGGCATGCCCAGGCGGCTACCGCTGCACGCGGTCGCGGAGAGCGCCAGCAGCCCTAGCGCGCCGGCGCTTTTCAATGCGCGGCGACTGCGCACAGGCGTACGCCGCTCCCTAGAGCGGGTCGGACTCACGGAATGCCTTCCCCACGGATGAAGCCCGGTCGGCCGGGCGGAGAGATCAGTGATTACACGTGTGGTGGACACCCTAGCGCGAGGGTCGCGCGAACCCCCGATCGGGTGCCCGGTTAGTGTTCTCACGTGGCAGGACCGAGCGATCCGGGCGGCTACTTCGACGCCGCGTCGACCGAGCCGCCGCATCCGGCGGCGCGCGCCGCGCTGATCGAGGCGCTGGACGCGGCCTGGGCCGATCCCGCACGGCTGTACGGGGCGGCCCGCGGCACCCGGATGCTGCTCGACCGGGCACGCGCGCGTGTCGCCGGCGTCCTGGGCGCCCGTGCCGACGAGGTGTCGTTCACGTCGTCGGGCACCCAGGCGGTGCACCTGGCGGTCCTCGGGGGGCTCCAGGCGCGCCGGCGCACCGGGCGGCACCTGGTGGCGAGCGCCGTCGAGCACTCCAGCGTCCTGCACGCCGCCGAGCTGCACGAGCGCGACGGCGGCGAGGTCACCCTCGTCGGCGTCGACCGCACCGGCCGCGTCGACGCCGCGGAGTTCGCGGCGGCGCTGCGCCCCGACACCGCGCTGGCCTGCCTCCAGTCGGCCAACCACGAGGTCGGCACCCTCCAGCCCGTCGAGGAGGTCGGGCGGGCCTGCCGCGCGGCCGGCGTGCCGCTGTTCGTCGACGCGGCGCAGTCCCTCGGGCGGGCCGACGTCCCCGGCGGGTGGTCGCTCCTCGCCGGCAGCGCCCACAAGTGGGGCGGGCCCGCCGGCGTCGGCGTGCTCGCCGTCCGCAAGGGCACCCGGTGGCGCTCGCCGCTGCCGGACGACGAGCGCGAGGCGCGCCGGGTCCCCGGGTTCGAGAACGTCCCCGCGATCGCGGCGGCCGCGGCCGCGCTGACGGCCTACCGCGCCGACATGGCGGCCGACGCGCCGCGCGTCTCCGCTCTGGTGGACCGCATCCGGACGGAGGTGCCGCGGAGCGTCCCCGACGTCGAGGTGATCGGCGACCCGGTCCGCCGGCTCCCCCACCTGGTGACGTTCTCCTGCCTGTACGTGGAGGGGGAGGCGCTGCTGACCGAACTCGACCGGCTGGGTTTCGCCGTTTCCTCCGGCAGCTCCTGCACTGCGGATACGCTGCGTCCGAGCCATGTGCTGGAGGCGATGGGGGTGATTACGCATGGGAACGTGCGGGTATCGCTGCCGCGAGGCGTCGGGTCGGAGGACGTCGGCCGCTTCCTCACCGTGCTTCCCGACGCCGTCGCCCGCCTCCGCCGGGCGACGATGAACACCTTCGAGACAGGGAGGCGGTCGCGCCCATGAGGTTCCGAGGCCGCGCCAGGACCGTCACACCGCCCGCCGACGCGCCGCCGCCCCCCGCGGAGCCGGAGGGGCCGCCGCCCGTGCTCGTCATCGACGCGCTCGGCCGCAAGTGCCCCATCCCGATCATCATGCTGGCCGAGCGGATCCGGGAGGTCCCGGTCGGGCAGGTCGTCGCCGTCCTCGCCGACGACGCCGCCGCCCGCACCGACATCCCCGCCTGGTGCCGCATGAAGTCCCAGGACTTCGTCCGCGAGGAGACCCTCCGGCAGGGCGGCTGGGGCTTCCACATCCGCCGCACCTACTAGGCGCGCGCAAGGCCGAGGACACGCGGAAGGCCGCGCCGGAACGGCGCGGCCTTCCGATGTGCCCGTGTCAGGGGCGCGGCTACGGGGTCGGGCAGACGACGTGCGGCTCGATGTCGGCCGCGGCGTCGGCGCCGTAGGCGGCCGCGAAGCGGTCGAGGAACGCCCGGCGCCCGAGGGTGTACTCCTGCGGACCGGCGGCTTCGAGGGCGTGCGCGGCGATGGCGTTGCCGACCTGGGCGGCGCGTTCGAGCGGCAGGTCCCAGGCGGTCGCCGAGAGGAAGCCGGCGCGGAACGCGTCGCCGACGCCGGTCGGGTCGACGACGGAGTCGACCTGGACGCAGGGGACGTGGACGCCCTCCTCGCCCTCGCGGTCGATGACGACGCCCTTGGCGCCGAGGGTGGTGACGCGGACGCCGACGCGGGAGAGGATCTCCTCCCCCGACCAGCCCGTCTTCTCCTCCGCCAGGGCCTTCTCGTACTCGTTGCTGAACAGGTAGGCGGCGCCGTCGATGAGGCGGCGGACGTCGGCGCCGTCCATCCGGGCGAGCTGCTGGGAGGGGTCGGCGGCGAACGGGATGCCGCGGTCGCGGCACTCGTCGGTGTGCCGCAGCATCGCCTCCGGGTCGTTCGGGCTCACCACGACGAGGTCGAGGCCGCCGACGCGGTCGGCCACGGGCCGCAGCTCGATGGAGCGGGCCTCGCTCATCGCGCCGGCGTAGAACGTGGCGATCTGGTTCTGGTCCTGGTCGGTGGTGCACAGGAACCGCGCCGTGTGGTGGATCTCGGACACGTGCACCGAGGCGGTGTCGACCGTGTGCCGTTCGAGCCAGGAGCGGTAGTCGGCGAAGTCGTCACCGACGGAGCCGACGAGGATGGACTCCTTGCCGAGACTGCCCATGCCGAAGCAGATGTTGGCGGCGATGCCGCCGCGGCGGATCTCCAGCTCGTCCACCAAGAAGGACAGCGAGACCCGGTGGAGCTGGTCGGGCAGGAGCTGGTCGGTGAACCTTCCGGGGAAGGTCATCAGATGGTCGGTCGCAATGGAACCGGTCACGGCGATGCGCACGGCGTCGCTCTCCTCGTCGTGGTCGTCCGGCTGTTTCACCGGCTGTTCGAACCCGTCAGGCTACCCACCATCGCACCACACATCACCGCCGCACGACAGTTCGCCGCGGGACGCCCGCAGGGCAGCATCGAGGGGCGGCCCCGACCACGGGTCCGGACCGCCCCTCCTGTGCTCGACGCTCGACCGCCGCGCGCTCGGCGCGCGTCAGTTGAAGGAGTCGCCGCAGGCGCAGGAACCCGACGCGTTCGGGTTGTCGATCGTGAAGCCCTGCTTCTCGATCGAGTCGACGAAGTCGATCGTGGCGCCCGTGAGGTAGGGCGCGCTCATCCGGTCGACGCGCACCGACAGGCCGCCGAAGTCCTGGATCTGGTCGCCGTCCATCTCGCGCTCGTCGAAGAAGAGCTGGTAGATCAGACCGGAGCAGCCGCCCGGCTGCACGGCGACACGCAGCGCAAGGTCATCGCGGCCCTCCTGCTCAAGCAGGCCCCTGGCCTTCTCGGCGGCGGCGTCGGTGAGGACGACGCCCTGCTGCGTGGTCTCCTGCGTGGTCTCGCCTGAAACCGTCATGTGTTCAGCTCCCGGGTCTCGCTGCGCCGCGCTAGCGGCGGACTGTCGCTTGTCCTCGAAGACGTCTGTTCCTCTTCCCGTAGGACAACGTACCTCGCCACATGGCCATTCCGCTTCTCGGCCGTCTTTAACGCCCCGGACGGGTGCGGTCTACGTCACACCGCCAACCCCCCGCCGCATATGCCATCATTAGTCGTCAAAGCGACGATAAGTCCCGTCGCGAAGGGAGACCGCCGTGACCACCCCAGTGCGCGACCTACCGCTGCTGCTGCTCGGCAGCGGCGCCGACCCCGCGAGCGAACGCGGCGTGGACTGCCCCGGCGAGCTGCCGGCGGCGTCCGACCCCGCCCTCGTCGAGCGGGCCCGCGCCGCCAAGGCGGCGCTCGGCGACCGCGTGTTCGTGCTCGGACACCACTACCAGCGCGACGAGGTCATCCAGTTCGCGGACGTGACCGGCGACTCGTTCAAGCTGGCCCAGCGGGCCGCGGCCCGCCCCGAGGCGCCCTACATCGTGTTCTGCGGCGTCCACTTCATGGCCGAGTCGGCCGACATCCTGACCGCCGCCCACCAGCGGGTGATCCTGCCCGACCTCGGCGCGGGCTGCTCGATGGCCGACATGGCGACCTTCGACCAGGTCGAGGAGTGCTGGGAGGTCCTGGAGGACGCCGGGATCGCCGACGACGTCGTCCCCGTGACCTACATGAACTCCTCCGCCGACATCAAGGGGTTCGTCGGGCGCCACGGCGGGGTGGTGTGCACCTCGTCCAACGCCAAGCGCGCCCTCGACTGGGCCTACGGCAAAGGCAAGAAGGTCCTCTTCCTGCCCGACCAGCACCTCGGCCGCAACACCGCCGTCCTGGAGATGGGCTTCTCCCTGGACGACTGCGTCGTCTACAGCCCGCACCGCCGCGAGGGCGGCCTCACGCACCGGCAGCTGCGGGACGCCAGGATGATCCTGTGGAGGGGCCACTGCTCGGTGCACGGCCGGTTCACCAAGGAGTCGGTGGACGACGTCCGCGCGCGGGTGCCGGGGGTCAACGTCCTCGTGCACCCCGAGTGCCGGCACGAGGTCGTCACGGCCGCCGACCAGATCGGCTCGACCGAGTACATCATCAAGGCGATCGAGGCCGCCGAGCCCGGCTCGTCCTGGGCCGTGGGGACGGAGCTGAACCTCGTGCGGAGGCTGGCGAACGCCCACCCGGACAAGAACGTGATGTTCCTCGACAAGACCGTCTGCTACTGCTCGACGATGAACCGGATCGACCTGCCGCACCTGGTGCTGTCGCTGGAGTCGCTGGTCGCGGGGAAGGTCGAGAACGTCATCGAGGTGGACGAGGAGACCGCGCACCACGCCCGCGCCGCCCTCGACCAGATGCTCGCCCTGCCCTGACCGGGCGCGGCCGGCCGCCGGACGGGATCACAGGCCGGGGGCGCCCCAGACGGGGAACCACCGGCCGAGGTCCTGCTCGAACCGCAGGTCCGCGCCGATCGCGCCGCGCACCTGGAGTTCGAGCGCGTTGTCGCGCTTGTCTCCGGGGAGCGGCGCGAAAGGGTAGAACGTCCCGCGCTTGTAGAGGTAGACGAGTGCGAGGCGGCGGCCGTCGGGGCCCTTGAAGCCGACCAGGGAGCACAGCAGGTGCGGGCCGAACCCGCCCGCCTCCAGCGTCGCGTTCACCGCGTGCAGGTCCGTGACGAGATCGGGCAGCTGGTCGGGGCGCTGCTCGGCGAGCAGCCACGTGTAGCCGTAGCCGTCGGTGCTGATCTGGACCTTGGGGCCCTCGTCGGCGTCCAGCAGCTCCTGGACGTCGGCCTGGAGCCGCGCGAACGCGCCGCCCTCGGCCGCGCGGAAGCACACCGAGCCGAGCCCGGTCGGGGTGAAGCCCGTCGCCGCCTCCAGGGTGACGGCCGCGGTCGACAGCCCGAAGATCTGGTCGAGGTCGGGTTTGGCCGGCTTGGACCGGCCGAGCAGGGTGTCCAGGAACCCCACGGATCACACTCCCCTGCTGAGCTGCTCGGAGATCTTCGACAGCTGCGCGAGCCGCCGGTCCAGCGACGGGTGGGTGGAGAACAGCGCGGAGACGCTGACCCCCCTGCCGAGCGCCGGGGTGAAGAAGAAGGCGTTGAACGCCTGCGAGGAGCGCAGGTCGCTGGTCGGGATCCGCGCGATCTCGCCGCTGACCTTCGTCAGCGCGCTGGCCAGGGCGGAGGGGCGCCCGGTCAGCAGCGCGGCGGCGCGGTCGGCCGACAGCTCGCGGTAGCGCGACAGGGCCCGGGTGAGCAGGAAGCTGACCGCGTAGGCGAGCGCGCTGGCCGCGACGACGGCCAGCAGGATCAGCCCGGTGTTCTGGTCGTTGCTGCGGCGTCCGAACCCGCCCCACAGCCCCCACTGGAGCCCGAACCGGGTGATCAGGCCGGCGAGGATGCCGAGGAACGAGGCGATCGTCATGACCGCGACGTCCTTGTGCGCGACGTGCGCCATCTCGTGCGCGAGAACGCCCTCCAGCTCGACCGGGTCGAGCCGGCGCAGCAGGCCGGTGGTCACGCAGACCACGGCCTTCTTCTGGTTGCGGCCGGTGGCGAACGCGTTCGGCACGTCGGTGTCGGCGATCGCGACCCGCGGCTTCGGGGCGTCCGACATCGCGCAGATGCGGTCGATGACGCCGTGCAGCTCGGGCGCCTCCTGGGGGGAGACGACCCGGCCATGCATGGCGAACAGCGTCATGCGGTCGGAGAAGAAGTACTGGGCGAGGAGGAACAGCACCGCGACGACCAGCGCGACGCCGGCCCACTTCGGCACGAAGACGAAAAAGGCCCCCACGAAGACGATGTACACCAGCCCCAGCAGGAACATCGTCACGAGCATCCGCGATGTCAGCCCCCGGTCGGAGGCGTAACGCGTTCTGGCCATCCGGCCACCCCCAGTCCTTACTGCTCTTCACTTGGACGAACGTCCAAGGCGCGGGTTTTGTGCCCGGATGTCCATAACGCGGCCCGGGCCCGCGCGGCGGGGTCGTCCCGGAGGACGGCCCGAGCCCGCAGCCGGTCAGTCCGGGATGAGCCCCTCGTCGCCCAGCATGGAGCGCACCTCGTCGATGTGCGCGTCCGCCGGGGGCAGGATCAGCTCGGACGGCTCCAGGCTGTCGGGCGGAAGCGGCCTGCCCACCTTGCGGACGTTGTCCAGCAGGGCGTGCAGGGCGGCGCGGAACGCGGTCTCGTCGCCCGACTCGATCGCCGCCTCCAGCTCGGCGTCGAGGGAGTTGAGCGAGGACAGGTCGCCCTCGGCCACGTCGAGCTGGCCCTCGCCCATCAGACGAACGATCACTGGGCACCCCCGGGGTTCTGCGGCCACGGGGCCTGCTGGGGGGTGTCCTGCTGCTGGTGCTGCGGCTGGGCGGTCGGCGAGCCCTGGTTCAGCTCCTTGGGCGCGGGGCCCTGGCCGAGTTCGGCCTTGAGGCGCTCCAGCTCCAGGTCGACGCCGGGGCCGGAGCCCATCCGGTCGAGCTCGGCCTGGATGTCGTCCTTGGGACCGGAGAAGTCCTCCAGGGCGCCGGAGGCCAGCAGCTCGTCGATCGCGCCGGCGCGGGCCTTCATCGTGTCGGTCTTCTCCTCGGCGCGCTGGATCGCCAGGCCGACGTCGCCCATCTCCTCGGAGATGCCGGAGAACGCCTCGTTGATCTTGGTCTGCGCCTCGGCGGCCGTGTAGGTCGCCTTGATCGTCTCCTTGCGGGTGCGGAAGGAGTCGACCTTGGCCTGCAGCCGCTGGGAGGCGAGCGTGAGCTTCTCCTCCTCGCCCTGCAGCTGCTGGTACTGCCCGCGCAGGTCGTTGAGCTGGCTCTCCAGCCCGGAGCGGCGGGTCAGCGCCTCGCGGGCGAGGTCCTCGCGGCCCACCTGCAGCGCCTTCTTGCCCTGGTCGGTCAGCTTGCTCTGCTGCTGCTCGAGCTGGTTGATCTGCAGTTCGAGACGCTTGCGCGAGGTGGCGACGTCGGCGACCCCGCGACGGACCTTCTGCAGCATCTCCAGCTGGCGCTGGTAGGAGTAATCGAGGGTCTCCC
>NZ_JBEZJP010000165.1:0-15421 GCF_040653175.1 Actinomadura sp. NPDC048032 | reverse complement strand
GAGGTGAGGCGCCGCGCTCGCGCTCCACCCCCTGCGTGTTCTGGCGGTCGAAGTCGAACCGGGCCCGAGCGAGCCCCGCACCGCGCAGCGCCGCGTGAAGGTCCCCCGCGGCGCCGCCGTCGAGATCACCGTCACCGGCGACACCGCCGACGAGTTCCACCTGCACGGCTACGACCGCGAGCTTGAGCTGCGCCCCGGAGCGACGGCCGTCCTGCGCTTCACCGCCGACACCCCCGGCGTGTTCGAGGCCGAACTGCACCACTCCGGCGCCCGCGTCCTCGAACTCCAGGTCGGGTGACCCGTGCACGTGCTCGCCCACGGGCTCGGCGGCCGCACCGACCTGCCCCTGGACGCCGTCGCCGCCATCACCGGCGGCGGCCTGGCCGTCGCGGCCACCTTCCTCGCCCTCACCGCCGCGTGGAAACGGCCCCGCCTCCACCCCGACGCCGGGCGCCCGCTGCCCCCCGCCCTCGCCCGCGCGCTGGACGCGCCCGCCCTCACCGCGGCCGGACGCGCCCTCGCACTGGCCGCGTCCGCCCTGGTCGTCGCCGTCGCGTTCGCCGGACCCGCCTCCGACGCCCGCAACCTCGCCCCGTGGGCACTGTTCGTGACGTTCTGGGTGGGCCTGGTGCCCGCCAGCGTCCTGCTCGGACCCGTGTGGCGCCGCGTCAACCCGCTGCGGACCCTGCACTCCGCGCTCTGCCGCGCCACCCGCACCCCGACGGCGGGACGGCGCCCCCTGCCCGCCCGGCTCGGCTACTGGCCCGCCGCCGCGTGGCTCACCGGATTCGTCTGGCTGGAACTCGTCGCCCCGCACCGCTCCGACCCGCGCCTGGTCGGCGCCCTCATCCTCGCCTACGCCGCCGCCAACCTGGCCCCCGCCTGGTGGTTCGGCCGCGACTGGTTCACCCGCGCAGACGGGTTCGAGGCCTACTCCAGCCTGCTCGCCCGCCTGTGCCCCGTCGGGCGGCGCGGCGACGGCGCCCTCGTCCTGCGCACCCCGCTCACCGGCCTGATGAAGGGCGACCCCGAACCCGGACTGACCGCGACCGCCTGCGTGCTGATCGGCTCGACCGGATTCGACGGCGTCACCCGCACCACCTACTGGCGCGACAACGTCGACCCCGCGAGCGTCCGCGCCGGAACCCTCGGCCTGGCCGCCGCCGTCGGCGCCGTCGCGCTG
This sequence comes from Actinomadura sp. NPDC048032, assembly GCF_040653175.1. Lineage (NCBI taxonomy): Bacteria > Bacillati > Actinomycetota > Actinomycetes > Streptosporangiales > Thermomonosporaceae > Actinomadura > Actinomadura sp. NPDC048032. The sequence goes on along the minus strand of NZ_JBEZJP010000165.1, from coordinate 14,238 downwards.
CTGTACGTGGCGGCGCTGCGGCTCAGCGCACGGCTGACCCGCCAGGACCCGGCCCTCCCGCACGACCGGTCCGGGCCCGCCCGGTTCGCCGCGACGCTGCTGCCGATCGCCCTCGGCTACACCCTCGCCCACTACTTCTCGTTCTTCGTCCTGGAGGGCCAGACCACGTTCATCCTCGCCAGCGACCCCTTCGGGACGGGACTGAACCTGCTCGGCTCCACCGGCAACCGCGTCGACTACGACCTCGCCGGACCCACCCTCGTCGCGCAGGTCCAGGTCAACGCCATCGTCCTCGGCCACATCGCCGGGACGATCGCCGCGCACGACCTCGCCCTGCGCGGCCCCGGCCCGGCCACGCGCGGGCAGCTGCCCATCGCCGCCGTCATGGTCGCGCTCACCTGCGCCGGCCTGTTCGCCCTGCTGAGCGGCTGACCGCCCGCGCCGCGCGCACCGCTCAGCGCGCGAACTTCCACCGCATCGCGCCGTAGGGCTCCACCGTCCCCACCGCGAACACCGTGTGGAAGGAGATCCGGTAGACCCACCATGGCGGCGGCCCCGCGCTCTGCGCGCTGTAGGGCGCGGTGAACGCCTCGCCCTCCACCCGCGCCGGCCACCCGCCGTCCCGGTACCCGGCCGCGACCGCCTCCAGGACCTCCGGGTCGGTGACGCGCCGGGCCTCGCCCTCCAGCACCACGTCCCCGACCGGCGTGCGGACCGAGACCGTGCACGCCGGGTTCGCCGCCAGGTTCCGCGACTTGCGCGTGCCGGGCCCGCTGACGACGTACAGGTCTCCGTCGTGCCACAGCGCGCCGACGCCCGCCGAGTGCGGGCGCCCGTCCGGGCCGGCCGTGCCGAGGAACACCGGCGTCTCGGGCTTCGGCAGCGCCGCCTTCAGCGCGTCGCGCACGCCGTCCCACGCCAGCTCTCCGGCCCCGTAGATGTCGAGGTCGCGCGCCTCGACGGGTTCGCGGTCGCTCATCGTCGTCCTCCCTCGTGAACCGCCTTCGAAAGGTAGACGGCGAGGCGGCCGCGAACTCATCGGCGCCCGGCCCCGGAGTCGCCGGAAGGGCGGGCCCGGCCGGGACGGGCACCTCCGCGCCACTACTAAGTGGTACTGTATAGTGGTACTCAGTACTACAAGGTACCTGGAGATCGAAGGCCCGCGATGGACGACCTGACGGAGATGTTGAAGGGCACGCTCGAAGGCTGCGTGCTGGAGATCATCGGGGGCGAGGAGACCTACGGGTACGCCATCACGCGCCGGCTGAACGATCTCGGCTTCACCGACGTCGTCGAAGGGACGGTCTACACCATCCTGCTGCGGCTGGAGAGGAACGGGCTCGTCCAGGTGACGAAACGACCCTCCGGGGTCGGTCCGCCGCGCAAGTTCTATGCGCTCAACGACGCCGGACGCGAGGAACTCGCGAAGTTCTGGGCGAAATGGCAGTACGTCTCATCACGCATCGACAGCCTCAAGGAGGGCGGGAGATGAGTTTCTGGGAGACCGTCACAGGCAGTGATCTCACCAGAGAATGGAAAGCGTTCGAAGTCCGGGCCGCGGCCCTGCCGGAGGACCACCGGGCGGCATGGGAACAGATCAAGGCGCACCTCTCCCCCCACTCGGACTTCACCGGCCGCAACCTGATGCCGATCCTCGACGCGGCCCTGGGGCTGCTGGAGGAAACCTCGGCGGACGGGCAGAGCGTCCAGGAGGTGCTCGGTGACGACGTCCGAGGCTTCTGCGCGGCGCTGGCCGGCGGAGAGGGTGCCCGCACCTATCGCGACCGGTGGCGCGAGCAGCTGAACAGGAACGTCGCGAGGAAACTGAGCCGGCTGGGAGGCTGACGTGAGCATTCAGGACGTCATCGAGGGCAAGCGGCAGTGGCGGGCGCACATGGCGCGGGTCAAGGCGCTCCCGCCGGACTATCGGATCGTCTACAAGGAGATGCAGAGGTACCTGTTCAAGGTCGGGCCGGTGGACCTGCCCGACGGGCCTCTGCTCCCGGGGATCGTCGACTTCTTCGAGGAGGGTGTCGCCGCGGGCAAGGGAGTCATGGAACTCATCGGCGACGACGTCGCCGCGTTCTGCGACGACCTGATCAAGGACTCTCCCACCTACGCGGAGATCTACCAGGAATCCAGGAGCGGAGAACCCGGCCCGGCCGGGAAGTAGCGCCCGGCCGGTACCGGCGGAGCTCTGCAATGGGTGAGCCGAGACAGGCGCTCGGGCCCCTGACCACCCCTGGCGGCAGCGGCTGCCAGACCCCCTCCTGGTCGGTGGGCATCACCCTGGTCGGCTTCCTCTGGTCGATGAAGCTGTTCAACCGCGACCCCACCCGCAGACCCGACCCGCCGACCGGGCCCACCGGGCCGCACAACACCCGAACGCGGCCCCGAGCACTTCCATTGAGCCACCGCTCGACCTCAAGGAGTAGCGGGCGCGTCCGGACTCTTGCCAGGGCCGCCCTCGAGGGCTTTATGCTCGCTGCACGAGTTTAATCAAGGAGGGCCTCGTGCGGCGGCAACGGATCGATCTCGCAGCGATCGAAGCGGTCCTGCTGGACATGGACGGCACTCTCGTCGACTCCGACGCCTCGGTCGAGCGCGCCTGGTCGATCTGGGCCGCGGAGCACGGCGTCGACCCCGGCGCGGTGCTCGCCATCGCCCACGGGAGCCCGGCGGCACATACGGTTCGGCGGCTGCTCCCCGGCCTCGGCGAGGACGGCGCCGCCGCGGCGGCGCAGCGGCAGCACGCCCTGCAGCACGAGGACTTGGCGGAGGTCACCGCGACGCCCGGCGCGCATGACCTGATCGCCGCGCTCGGCCGGCTCGGACTGCCGTGGGCCGTGGTGACCAGCGCCGACGGGAGGCTGGCCGAGGCACGCCTGCAGGCGGCGGGGATCGATCCGCCCCTCCTCCTCACCATCGACGACGTGGCGGTGGGCAAACCCGACCCCGAGGGCTACCTGGAGGCCGCGGCCCGCCTGGGGATCCCTCCGCCCGCCTGCCTCGTGGTGGAGGACTCCGAGCCGGGCCTGGCCGCCGGCCGGGCGGCGGGCATGCCGACCGCGGCGCTGCGGGGGCTGCCCGGCGGGCTGTCCCTGCCCGACCTGGGGCGGCTGGCCGATCTGCTGGAGCGGTCGCGGCTCCGGCCGTGGTGGCGCGACGCCGTCGGCTACCAGGTGTACCTTCCGTCGTTCGCGGACGGCAACGGCGACGGCTGGGGCGACCTGACGGGGGCGAGCGCGCACCTGGACCACCTGGCGCGCCTCGGGGTGGACGTGGTGTGGCTGACCCCCTTCTTCCGCTCGCCGATGCGCGACCACGGATACGACGTCGCCGACTACCGGGCCGTCGATCCCCGGTTCGGCGGGGAGGCCGCGCTGGACGGGCTGCTGGCGGAGGCGCACCGCCACGGAATGCGGGTGATCGGCGACCTGGTCGTCAACCACACCAGCGACGCCCACCCCTGGTTCGCCGCCGCCTCCTCTTCGCGGACGGACCCGCACCGCGAGTACTACATCTGGCGGGACCCGGCCCCCGGCGGCGGCCCGCCCAACAACTGGCCGTCCCATTTCGGCGGGCCGGCCTGGACGTTCAGCCCGGCGACCGGTCAGTACTACCTGCACCTGTTCCGCCCTGAACAGCCCGACCTCAACTGGCGCGACCCCGCGCTCGCGGCCGAGGTCGACGCGATCATCGAGTACTGGCTCGCGCGGGGACTGGACGGCTTCCGCGTCGACACGGCCGCCTACCTCGTCAAGGACGCGGAGCTACGGGACAATCCGCCGCTGCCCGCCGGCCGGCTCCTCCCGGCGCGGGGCGTGACGATGGACTGGCGCCGCCAGGAGCACCGTCATGACATCCACCAGCCCGATGTGCACGCCGTCCACGAGCGGTGGCGGCGCATCGCCGACCGGCACGACGCCCTCCTCGTCGGCGAAGTCTACGAACTCGACCCGCGGGCGCTGGCCCGTTTCGTCGAGGGCGAGCGGCTGCACTCGTCGTTCTGGTTCGGGCTGGTCGAGACCGGCTGGGACGCCGACCGGATCGACACCATGATCGAGGCCGCCGTGGCGGCGTCGCCGCGACTCTCGTGGGTCCAGGGCAACCACGACCGCTCCCGCGCCGCCACCCGGTTCGGGGACGGGCTCCGCGGCAGGCGCCGTTCACTCGCGCTCCACGTCCTGATGGCGCTGCTGCCTGGAACCTTCTGGCTCTACCAGGGCGAGGAACTCGGCCTGGGCGACGGGCGGGTCCCGCCCGGCCTCGGTGCCGACCCGCTGGGCGCCGCCCAGCCGGAGGAGAGCCGCGACGCCGCGCGCACCCCCATGCCGTGGCGGCCGGGTCCGGGACTGGGATTCACCACGGGGCGTCCGTGGCTGCCCGACGGCGCACGCGCTGACGGCGACACCGTGGCGAGGCAGCGAGACGACCCGGCATCCCACCTGAACACCGTGGGCCGGCTGCTGGCCACCCGACGCCGGCTCACCCGCCGGCTGGCCGCCACCGACGAGGTGACCAGGGCCGTGCTCGCCGCACCGGTGACCGCCTACCGCAGGGGAGCGCTCTGGGCCGTGGTGAACCTGCGCGACACCCCCGTGGCCGATGTCGACCTGCCCGCGCCGGCGGTGTTCGACACCGACGACCCCTCCGTCACGCCCGACCGGCCCAGGGTCGGCCGCGTCCGGCTCGCGCCCCAGCAGGCGCTCCTCCTCGCCGAAGGATGACCGGCACGACAACGCGCACGCCGAACGCGACGCCCCGGCCATGCACACCACCGATGTACACCACCCACACTCCGACGAGGAGGGCGGCATGGCCGACGACGTGATCCCCTTCCATCTCGACGTCCCCGAGTCCGTACTCGACGACCTGCGGGAACGGTTGAACCGCACGCGGTGGCCGGACGAGGAGACGGTCGACGACTGGTCCCAGGGCGTGCCCCTGGACTATCTGCGCGAACTGTGCCGGTACTGGGCCGAGGAGTACGACTGGCGGGCCACCGAGGCGCGCCTCAACGCGTTGCCGCAGTTCCGGACCTCCGTCGACGGCCTCGGGATCCACTTCCTCCACGTCCGCTCGCCGCACGAGGACGCGCTGCCGCTCGTCCTCACCCACGGCTGGCCGGGCTCGGTCGTGGAGTTCCTCAAGGTGATCGGACCGCTCACCGACCCGGCGGCCCACGGCGGCGACGCCCGCGACGCGTTCCACGTCGTCTGCCCGTCGCTGCCCGGCTACGGCTTCAGCGACAAGCCGGGCGACCCCGGCTGGGGCGTCGAGCGGATCGCCGCCGCCTGGATCCGCCTGATGGCTCGCCTCGGCTACGACCGGTACGGCGCGCAGGGCTCCGACTGGGGCACCACCATCACCACACTGATCGGCCGCCAGGATGCGGAGCACCTGGCCGGCATCCACCTCACCCCGCCCCTCGCGGCTCCGGACCCGGCGACGTTCGACGACCTCACCGCCGGGGAGCGGGCCGCCCTGGCCTCGCTGGAGGAGGCCCAGCGGCGGGAGGACGGCTACTCGCTGGAACAGTCCACCCGGCCGCAGACCGTCGGCTACGGGCTCGTCGACTCCCCGGCGCTGCTGTGCGCCTGGATCATCGAGAAGTTCCGCTTCTGGACCGACTGCGACGGCCACCCGGAGAACGCGCTCACCCGCGACGAACTGCTCGACAACCTCATGTTCTACTGGCTGCCCGGGACCGGGGCGTCCGCCGCCCGTCTCTACTGGGAGAGCTTCCGGCAGGTGCAGCGGGTCTTCACCGCCGGCGCGACGGACCTGGTGACCGTGCCGACCGGGTGCTCGGTGTTCCCGAAGGAGAACCCCCGCCCCTCCCGGCGGTGGGCCGAGAAGCGCTTCACCGACATCCGGCACTGGAACGAGCCCGAGAAGGGCGGTCACTTCGCGGCGTTCGAGCAACCCCGGCTCTTCGTCGAGGAGCTCCGCGCGTTCTTCCGCCTCGTCCGCTGACCAGACCCAGGCGCCCCGGTCACCCGGCGCACAGCCGACAGACCGCGGACAACGCCACCGGCCCGGCCCCCGAGCCGCGAAGACGGCGGGGCGGTCGCGAACTCATCGGCGCCCGCTTCCTAGAGTTGCGGGCATGGCTCCTTCGATCGCCACCGCGAACCGCGTCGACCGCTCCGAACTGCTGGAGTTCCTGCGTCCCCGCCACCACGCGCTGCTGTCCACCGCCCGCGCCGACGGCCGGCCCCAGATGTCGCCGGTGACGTGCGGCGTCGACGACCAGGGCCGCATCGTCGTGTCCACCTATCCCGAGCGGGCCAAGGCCCGCAACGCCCGCCGCGACCCGCGCGTGTCGGTGTGCGTGCTGTCCGACGACTTCAACGGCCCCTACGTGCAGGTCGACGGCGCCGCCGAGGTCATCGACATGCCCGAGGCCGCCGACGCGCTCGTCGACTACTACCGCTGCATCGCCGGGGAGCACCCCGACTGGGACGAGTACCGGGAGGCGATGCGCCGCCAGGACAAGTCCCTGATCCGCGTCACCATCGAGCGGTGGGGGCCGATCGCGACCGGCGGCTTCCCGGCCCGCCTGGTCCCCGACAACTAGCGGCGCGCCGCGGCCCGCCCGGGCAGGCCGCGGCGCAGGAACTCCGCCGTGACCGAGGACGGCTCCTCCAGCAGCGCGGCGGGGGTGCCGGCGAACACGACCTCGCCGCCGTGCCGGCCCCCGCCGGGCCCGAGGTCGACCACCCAGTCGGCGTGCGCGACCACCTGGAGGTCGTGCTCGACGACGATGACGGTCCCGCCGCCGTCCACCAGCCGGTCCAGCAGCGCCAGCAGCGCCCCGACGTCGGACATGTGCAGGCCCGTCGTGGGCTCGTCCAGCACGTAGACCGTCCCGGGGCGGTGCAGCCGGGTCGCCAGCTTGATGCGCTGGCGCTCGCCGCCCGACAGAGACCCCAGCGGCCGCCCGAGCGTCATGTAGCCGAGCCCCGCCTCGTTGAGAGCGCGCAGCCGCGCGGCGATCGCGCGTTCGGACGGGTCGGCGTCCCCGGCGGCGTCCCCGGCGGCGTCCCCGGTGCAGAACGGCAGTGCCTCCTCGGCGGTCATCGCCAGGACGTCCACGATCGTGCGGCCGCGCAGCGTGTGCGCGAGGACCTCGGGGCGGTACCGGCCGCCCCGGCACGCCCGGCACGTGGTGGTGACCGGGTCCATGAACGCCAGGTCGGTGACGATGACGCCGTTGCCGTCGCACTCGGGGCACGCGCCCTTGGAGTTGTGGCTGAACAGCGCCGCGTCGGCGCCGCTCGCCCGCGCGAACAGCCGGCGCAGCGGGTCCATCACGCCGACGAACGTGGCGGGGCTGGACCGGCGGGACGCCGCGATCGCCGACTGGTCCACCACGACGGCGCCGGGGTGCCGCGCGGCGAACTCGTCCATGACCAGGGTGCTCTTGCCCGAACCGGCCACGCCGGTGACCGCCGTGAGCACGCCGGCGGGGAACCGCACCGTCACGTCCTTGAGGTTGTGGGTGCGGGCGCCGGTCACCTCCAGCCATCCGCCCGGCTCCCGGAACGCGTCCTTCACCCGCACCGCGCGGCCCAGCGCCCGCCCGGTCGGGGTCGCGGCCGCGCGCAGCCCCGCGACCGTGCCGGTGAACACGACCTCGCCGCCGTGCACGCCCGCGCCGGGCCCCATGTCGACCACGTGGTCGGCGACGGCGATCACCGCCGGGTCGTGCTCGACCACCAGCACGGTGTTGCCCTTGTCGCGCAGCCGCAGCAGCAGCGCGTTCAGCCGGTCGACGTCGCGGGGGTGCAGGCCCGCGCTCGGCTCGTCGAAGATGTAGGTCATCCCGGTCAGGCTGGACCCCAGGTGCCGGACGACCTTGAGCCGCTGCGCCTCCCCGCCCGACAGCGTGCGGGTCGGCCGGTCCAGGGACAGGTAGGACAGGCCGATGTCGGTCAGCCGCCGCAGCCGCGCGGCGGCCTCCCCGGCGACCCGCGCGGCGACCGGGTCGGTGATCTCGCCGAGCGCGGCGACCAGGTCCCCGACCTCCATCCGAGACATCTCGGCGATGGTGCGGCCGCCGACGCGCGAGGCCAGCGCCGTCGCGTTGAGCCGGGCTCCGCCGCAGGCCGGGCAGGTCTGCTCGCGCACCACGCGGCGGGCCGCGTCGCGCACCTTGGGCGGCAGGGACGCCAGGTCCCGCTTGAGGTAGAGGCGCTGGAACCGCTCGATCACGCCCTCGTAGGCGTTGTGGCCCATCGACCCGGTCCGGTTGCGGCGCGGCACCCGGAACCCCTTGCCGTGCAGGAGCAGGTCCCACTCCTCGGGGGTGAAGTCCCGCAGCGGCTTGTCGGGGTCGAACAGGCCCGACTCGGCGTAGAGCTGCCACACGAACGTCCCCACGCCGAACGGCGGGAAGTCGACGGCGCCCTCGTTCAGCGACCGCCCGGTGTCCAGGAACCGGTCCAGGTCGACCCGCGCGACGTGCCCGAGGCCGTCGCATTCGGGGCACATGCCGCGCGGGTCGTTGAAGGAGTAGGCGGCGGCCTCGCCGGCGCTCGGCGTGCCGTGCCGGGAGAACAGGACGCGCAGGACGGGGGAGATGTCGGTGATGGTGCCGACCGTGGAGCGGGCGTTGCCGCCGATCGGCCGCTGGTCGACCACGACCGCCGGCGCGAGGCGGTCGATGACGTCGGCGTCGGGCCGCTCGCGGCGGGGCATCCGGTCGCGGGCGAACCAGCTGAGCGTCTCGTTCAGCTGCCGCTGCGACTCCGCCGCGACCGTCCCGAACACGATCGACGACTTGCCCGAGCCCGACACCCCGGTGAACACCACGAGCCGGTTCTTGGGGATGCGCAGCGAGACGTCCTTGAGGTTGTTGTTCCTGGCGCCGGCGATGACGATGTGGTCCCCGTTCATGACCGGAACGCTAGGTGGCAAAGAGGCCAGATTCTGACCGCATTCGCCGCATACTGGGGTCATGTCGTCCGAACGCCTGCTGCGGCTGCTGTCGCTGCTGCAGACCCGCCGCGAGTGGAGCGGCCCGGAGCTGTGCGAGCGCCTGTCCGTCAGCCCCCGCACCGTCCGCCGCGACATCGAGCGGCTGCGCGGCCTCGGGTACCCCGTGCACGCCACGCTCGGCGCGGCCGGCGGCTACGTCCTGGAGGCCGGGGCCGCGATGCCGCCGCTGCTGCTGGACGACGAGGAGGCCGTCGCGATCGCCGTCGGGCTGCGCGCCGCCACCGGGGGAGCGGTCGAGGGCATCGCCGAGGCGTCCGTGCGCGCCCTGGCCAAGCTCGAACAGGTCCTGCCCGCGCGGCTGCGGCGCCGCGTCACCGCCCTGCACGCCGCCACCACCACCCTGGGCTCCCCGCCCGCCGGGCCGGTCGCGGCCCCCGAGACCCTGACGGTGCTGGCCGCGGCGTGCCGCGACCACGAGCGCGTCCGCTTCGCCTACCGCGGCGCCGACGGGCGGGAGACCCGGCGCCTGGTCGAGCCGCACGGCCTGGTGTCGGCGGGGCGGCGCTGGTACCTGGTCGCGTTCGACACCGTCCGCGACGACTGGCGGGTCTTCCGCGTCGACCGCGCGTCCTCCCCGCTGCCGACCGGCGTGCGCGTCGCGCCGCGGGAGCTGCCCGCCGCCGACACGGGCGAGTTCGTCACCCGCTTCTTGGCGGGATCGGATCCGGCGACGCGGGCGGTGCTGCTCGTGCGCGCGTCCGCGCGGGAGCTGGCCGACCGGTTCCGCGTGGCCGAGAACGAGATCGAGCCGGTCGACGACCGCACCTGCGTGCTGCGCACCTCCGCCGACTCGCTGGAGTGGACGGCGCTGCGCATCGCCTACCTCGACATCGACTTCGAGATCCGCGAACCGGCCGAGCTGCGCGACCGCGTGGCGGCCATGGCCGAGCGCCTGGCCCGCGCCGCCGGGCCGGGGCGCCTCACCGGCCCGGCGGCTTCGCCTCGGAATGATCGCTGTACCTGACAGAAGATGTCAGCTTCCCCTGGGAGCCTGGGGGCACACCGATCACGAAGGAGCCGATAGATGCCCGGTATCGCGGAGTTCGTCGCCGTCAGCCTCGACTGCCCGGAGCCGCCCGCCCTCGCCGCGTTCTACGCCGCGGTGACCGGAGGCGAGATCACCTACGACACCCCCGAGGCCGCCGCCGTCAAGCTGCCCAACGGCATGGACGTCTACTTCCAGGGCGTCGCCGGGCACCGGCCGCCCACCTGGCCCGAGGGGGAGCGGCCCCAGCAGTTCCACCTCGACTTCTACGTCGACGACCTGGACAAGGCCGAGGAGACCGTCACCGGCCTCGGCGGGGCCAGGCCCGACTTCCAGCCCGGCGGCGACCGCTGGCGCGTCCTGACCGACCCGGCCGGGCACCCCTTCTGCGTCTGCCTGCGCCAGAACTAGCCGGAGACCCGGACTAGCCGAGCACCCGCACCGGCACGCCGCCGCGCGGGCGCATCGCGGTCACGCTCGTCGGCGTGGCGACGGGGGAGACCAGGGACAGCCGCGTGCGGCGCAGCAGGCACGCCAGCATCGTCTTGATCTCCACCGTCGCCAGCGTCGAGCCGATGCAGCGGTGCGGGCCGCCGCCGAACGGAAGGTACGTCGCGGGGGTGGTGGGGCGGTACAGCTCCGAGGACCGGTCCCACCGCTCGGGCAGGAACCGCCCCGCCTGCGGCCACACCTCCGGCATCCGGTGGGTGACGAACGGCGAGTAGAACACCATCGCCCCCGCCGGGACCCGGTGCCCGCCGTAGGAGAAGTCCTCGACCGGGACGCGGGCGCTGAGCACGGCGGGCGGGAACAGCCGCAGCGTCTCGTTCACCACCCCGTCCAGGTACTCCAGCGCGGGCAGGTCGGCGGCCTCGACCGGCCGGTCGCCGACCACCTCGGCCACCTCCCGCCGCGCCCGCTCCTCGGCCCGCGGATGGGCCAGCAGCGCGTGCACCGCCCACGCCATCGCCGCGCTGGTGGTGTCGTACCCGGCCGAGATCAGGCTGATGACCTGGTCCTGGAGCTCCTGGCGGGTCAGGCCCGCGCCGTCCTCGTCGCGCGAGGACAGCAACATGCCCAGCACGTCATCGTACTCGCCGCCCTCGCGCAGCCGCCGCTCGATCTCCTCGTCCACCCGCCGGGCGACCAGCGCCCGCGACGCCGCGACGCGCCGCATGTAGGGGTTGGGCACCGACCGCAGCACCATCTGCAGCACGAAGTTGCGGTCGACGGCCGCGAGCGCGACCTGCAGGCGCCGCCCGATCACCTCGCTGTCGGCGGCGAGCCGGTCGCCGAACAGCACCTCCACCGTGCTGCGGCGGATCACCGCGCGCAGCTCGGCGTAGGCGTCCAGCGTCCGGCCGGGGCGCCAGGACTCCAGCGCCGCGTCGGTGTTGGCCGCCATCCGCGCCACGTACCCGGCGACGCGCCGGTGGTGGAAGGCCGGCTGGACGAGCCTGCGCCGCCGCCGGTGGTCGGCGCCGTCGCTGACGATCAGCGCGGTCTCCCCGTTCACCGGCACCAGCAGGTCGAACGCCTCCCGCCAGCGGAACAGGCCGGAGTTGGCGAACACGAACGCGTTGGCGTCGGGGCCGAACAGGTGCACGAACGGCATCCGGCGCGTCCCGACGACGGCGACCGGGCCCGCCTCGGCGTACAGGCGCAGCAGGCTCGCGCACGGGTTCCTCGTGAACCCGATCCCGTGCCGGACCGTCAGCGACGGCGAGGGGCCCCGCGCCCTCCCGCCCGCCGTGCGGGCCTTGGGGGGACGGGGCGCGCGTACCGGGGTGTCGGGTGCCACGCGCCCCACTATCGCACGCCCCCCGCCGTCCCGGCGCCGGGCGCGGTGGGAGGATGGGACCCGTGACGGACGACCGCGCGGAAGGGACGCCCCAGCCCAGGCCGGGCACGCAGACGGTGGACCGCTCCGTGGCGGTGCTGCGGTCCTTCGAGGACGCCGCCCGGCAGACCCCCACCGAGATCGCGCACCGCCTCGGCCTGTCGGTCAGCACCGCGCACCGCATCGTGGGCGCCCTGCACGCCACCGGGATGCTCGCGCAGGACCCCGCGACCGAGCGGTACTTCCTCGGCCCCACCACCGCCATCCTCGGCCGCCTGGCGCTGGAGCGGATGGGCTCGACCCTGCTGCAGCCCGAGCTGACCGCGCTGCGCGACGGGACGGGCGAGGCGGTCAGCCTCGGCGTGCGGGCCGGCGACGAGGTCGCGGTGCTGCTGCACCTGCCGTCGGTCCATCCGCTGCGCTACGACCAGCCGCCCGGCGACCGCGACCCGATCCACGCGTGCGCGACGGGCAAGGCGCTGCTGGCCTTCGACGGCGACCCCGTCGCGATGGAGGAGCCCTACGCCCGCCACACCTCCGCCACCCTCACCACGCGCGCCGAGCTGGAGGCCGACCTGCGGGGCGTCCGCGAACGCGGCTACTCCGTCAACGACGAGGAGCGGCTGGCCGGCGTCCGCGCCGTGGCCGCGCCCGTCCGCGACGGCGGCGGGCGCGTGTTCGCCGCCGTCGCGCTGCAGGGCCCCTCGGTGCGGTTCGGCGACGACCGGATGCCCGCCCTGGCCGAAGCGGTGAAGGCCGCCGCGAGCCGCCTCACCGACCTGCACCGCCATCTGTCCTGACCGCCCACCCGTCCTGACCGCTGCGGCTAGCCCGTCGCGCCGGAGGCGGCGGCCAGCTCGTCCAGCAGCGCCGCCACCGCGGGCGGCCGCGGGCCCGCGGCGACGACCGCGCTGACGCGGCGACTCCCGACGCCGCGCACGTCGGGCAGCGCCACGCCCGGCTCGGTGTGCAGGGCGAGCGCCAGCGCCGGCAGCGTCGTCACGGCCAGCCCCCGCGCGACCAGCCGCTGGACCGCGACGTGGTCCTCGGTGGCGAAGGCGATGTCGGGGGTGAACCCGGCGCGCGCGCACGCCCACCGCAGATGGTCGCGGCACCGCGCGCAGCCCGACGCCCACGTCTCCCCGGCCAGGTCCTCCAGCCGCGGCCGCTCCGCCGACGCCAGCGGATGCGCCGCCGGGACCAGCAGCCGCAGCGGGTCCTCGCACAGCACGACCTCCCGGAACCGCGCGTCGGTCTCGGGCGGCACGGACGCGTGCCGGAACACCACCGCGACGTCGGCCTCCCCGGCGCGCAGCAGCGCCAGCGCCTCGGGCGGCTCGGCGTCCACCAGGGTCACCGACACTCCCGGCGCGCGGGCGCGCAGCCGGACCAGGGCGTCGGGCATCAGACCGCCCGCCGCCGTGGGGAACACCGCGGCCCGCACCCGGCCGGCGCGCAGCCCGGCGATCGCGGCGATCCGCTCCTCGGCGTCGCCCATGCGGGCCAGCACGTCCTCGACGTGCTCGACCAGGACCCGGCCCGCCTCGGTCAGCCGCACGCCCCGGCCGTGCCGCACCACCAGCGGGGTGCCGACCTCGGCCTCCAGGCGCGCGATGTGGTGCGACACCGCGGGCTGGGTGTAGGCCAGGGAGCGGGCGGCGGCGGTCATCGACCCGAGCCGCGCCACCTCGCGCAGGATCCGGCCGCGATGCAGGTCCAGCATCGCCGCAAGGTATCAACGCCACTGATGGGACGCCAAGAAAACCGTACTTTGTGCTATGGCCCGGCGATGCCCCACGATCGGGACATGGCCCTTTCCCTGCCGCAGGCGCAGCGCGAGTTCGGCGCCGGCGTCGCCTTCCTCAACACCGCCACCTACGGGCTGCCGCCGCGCGCCGCGCACGAGGCGATGCTCGCCGCCGAACGCGACCGGGCGTCCGGGGTGCTGGACCCCGGCGCGCTGGACGAGGCGGTCACGCGCTCCCGGGAGGCGTTCGCGCGGCTGCTGGGCGTCCCGGCGGACCGGGTCGCGTGCGGCCCGCAGGTGTCCTACTTCACCGGGCTGGTCGCGGCGTCGCTGCCCGCCGGCGCCGAGGTCCTGGTCGCCGACGGCGACTTCACCTCGCTGCTGTTCCCGTTCGCCGCCCGCCCCGACCTGAGCGTCCGGTCGGTCCCGCTGGAGCGGATCGCCGAGCACGTCGGCGCGGGCACCGCCCTGGTCGCGGTGTCGGCGGTGCAGTCCGCCGACGGCCGCATCGCCCCCATGGACGAGATCATCGGCGCCGCCCGCGCGCACGGCGCCCGCATCCTGCTGGACGCCACCCAGGCCGCCGGATGGCTGCCGCTGCCCGCCGACCGCGTCGACTGGCTGGTCGCCGGCGGCTACAAGTGGCTGCTCGGCCCGCGC
>NZ_JBEZJP010000164.1:0-15555 GCF_040653175.1 Actinomadura sp. NPDC048032 | reverse complement strand
CCGCCGTGGCCGGGTCGACGATCGCGGCGATCGCTGGCATCGCTCCGTCTCGCCTGGCGGCTCGCTGCGCGATCAGATTCTTGCTCCGCTCGAATCTGCCTTCGGACGCGATCGCGGCCTCTCAGCCTGTTGCGGGGTTGCCGCGGTGGCTCAGGTCCCCGCGCCCCTGCGGCCGACAGCTGATGTGTCCGCGTCCCTGACGGTCCACGTCGTCCCGCCTCTGAGGCTCGCTGGACGAGTCGGAACGATGCCGGGGGCGCCCGCAGTGCTCAACCATGGAGGGCAGACCGCTGACCTCAGCCGTCACTGCAACCACGCGACGACCCAGATGGTTGCGATCGCGTCCGAAGGCAGGTTTCGAGCTTGCGAGAACCTGATCGCGCAGCGAGCCTCTGGGCGAGTCGGAGCGATGCCAGCGATCGCCCGCTGTGCTCGACGATGGAGGGCCACCAAGGCCCGAAGGAGGAGAGAAACGCAATAAGCACGACATACTCTGATCTGATGCGAGCTGGGGAGTTGCGGGGGGTTCTGCGCGGGCGGGATTTTCGGCGGCTCTACGGGACGCGGCTCGCCTCGCAGTTGACGGACGGCCTGTTCCAGGTGGCGCTCGCCGGATACGTGTTCTTCTCGCCCGAGCGGCAGACGACGGCGGCCAAGGCGGCGGCGGCGTTCGCGGTGACGCTGCTGCCCTACTCGGCGCTCGGGCCGTTCGCCGGGGTGTTCATCGACCGGTGGCGACGGCGGCAGATCCTCGTGTGGACGCCGGTGCTGCGCGCGTTGCTCGTGCTGCTCGTCGCCGGGCTCGTGGCGGGCGGGCAGGACGGGCTCGGCTTCTTCCTCGGCGTGCTCGTGGTGCTGGGCGTGAACCGCTTCTTCCTCGCGGCGCTGTCGGCGGCGCTCCCGCACGTGGTGCGTCGCGACCAGCTGGTCACGGCGAACGCGTTCAGCGTGACCTCCGGGACGGTCATCGCGTTCGCGGGCGCGGGCCTCGGTTACGGGCTCCGGCGGGTGTTCGGCGGCGCGCACGACGGGACGGCGCTGATCCTCGTGGCGGCGGCGGGGTTGTTCCTGCTGGCCGGCCTGATCGCGACGACGCTGCCGAAGGGGCTGCTCGGCCCCCACCGGGCGGCGGAGGCCGCGTCGGGGGAGCCCGCCGCGGCGGAGGCGCCCCGGGCCGTCGAGGTGGTCCGGGGGGTCCTGGGCGGGCTCGTGGACGGGGGGCGGCACATCGCGCGGCGGCCGCAGGCGGCGCTGGCGCTCGGCGCGATCTCGTTTCACCGGTTCCTGTACGGCGTCGTGCTGATCATGACTCTGCTGCTGTGCCGGAACCGGTTCGCCGGCGACCCCGACCGTGGGCTGGAGACGTTCGCGCTGATGCTGGGGGTGTCCGGGGCCGGGTACTTCGCGGCGGCGCTGATCACGCCGCCGGTGGTGCGGCGGATCAGCAAGCAGGCGTGGGTCGCGTGGCAGCTCGGCGGGGCGGCGCTGAGCCTGCTCGTCTTCGGCATGCCGTTCGCGGAGCGCCCCTGGGCGGTCGGCGCCTTCCTGCTCGGCGTCGTGTCACAGGGCGTGAAGCTGTGCGTCGACACGACGTTGCAGGAGTCGATCGACGACGAGTACCGGGGGCGGGTCTTCGCCGTCTACGACATGCTGTTCAACGCGACGTTCGCCGCTGCCGCCGCCGCTGCCGCGACGTGGCTGCCGGCGGACGGGCGCGCCGACCTCACCCTCCTCGCGGTGGTCGCGGCCTACGCGGCGGGCGCCGTCGCCTACCGGACGGCCGCCTCCCGCATGCGCCGGCCCGCGCACGCCCTGCGTTAGAGCGACTCCGCCACGGCGTGCATGGCGGCGGCGATGTGGTGCACCTCGTCTTCCGTGCACACGTACGGCGGCATCGTGTAGACGAGCTTCCCGAAGGGCCGCAGCCAGACGCCGTGCGCCATGGCGATCTCCTGGACGGCCGGGACGTCCACCGGCTCGCGCGCCTCCACGACGCCGATCGCGCCGAGAACGCGGACGTCCGCCACCCCGGGGAACTCCGCGGCGCCGTCGAGCTCGCTGGTCAGGACCGCCTCGATGGCGTCGACCTCGTCCCGCCAGTCGCGCGAGAGCAGCAGGTCGATGGACGCGGACGCGACCGCGGCGGCCAGCGGGTTGGCCATGTACGTGGGCCCGTGCATCAGGACGCCCGCCTCGCCCGAGGTGATGCCGTGGGCGACGCGGTCGGTGCACAGGGTCGCGGCCATCGTCATGTAGCCGCCGGTCAGGGCCTTGCCGAGGCACATGATGTCGGGGACGACCTCGGCGTGGTCGCAGCCCCACAGCTCACCCGTCCGGCCGAACCCGGTGGCGATCTCGTCCAGGATCAGCAGGAGCCCGTGCTCGTCGGCGATGTCGCGGAGGGCGCGCAGGTACTCGGGCGCGTAGAAGCGCATCCCTCCGGCGCCCTGCACGATCGGCTCCACGATGATCCCGGCGAGCTCGCCCGCGTGCTCGGCGGCCAGTTCCGCCAGCCCGTCCAGGTACGTCTCGTCGGGTTCGGCGGTGTAGCCGAGCGGGGGCGGGGGCGCGAAGACGTGCTGGGCGAGGACGTCGGCGAACAGGTGGTGCATGCCGTTCACGGGGTCGCAGACGGCCATGTCGCCGAACGTGTCGCCGTGGTAGCCGCCCCGGACGGTGAGGAGCCGGCGCCGTTCCGGACGCCCCTGCGAGCGCCAGAACTGCAGCGCCATCTTGATCGCGACCTCGACCGCGACGGACCCGGAGTCGGCGAAGAACACCTTGGTCAGCGGCTCCGGAGTGAGCTCGACGAGCCGCTCGGCGAGCCGGACGGCGGGCGGGTGCGTGAGCCCGCCGAACATCACGTGCGCCATCTTGCCGAGCTGCCCGGTGACGGCCGCGTTCAGCTTGGGGTGGTTGTAGCCGTGCACGGCCGCCCACCACGAGGACATGCCGTCGATCAGCTCGGTGCCGTCGGCGAGGGTCAGCCGCACCCCGTCCGCCGACACGACCGGCAGCGCGGGCGCCGCCGCGGGCATCGGCGCGTAGGGGTGCCAGATGTGCTCGCGGTCGAACTCCAGCATCCGCTCGGTCTCGCGGGGGCTCATCCGCCCCAGCTGCAGCGGGATCACTCGCCCTTCCCCTCGTCCGCGGGGGCGCCGACGCCCTCGGCGGCGGCCCAGCGGCGCAGTTCCTCGGCCGCGGCCTCCTTGCCGATCATGCCGCGGTCCAGGCGGAGTTCGAGGAGGAACTTGTAGGCGCGCCCGACGAGGGGGCCGGGGGCGATGCCGAGGATCTCCTGGATCTCGTTGCCGTCGAGCTCCGGGCGGATCGCGGCCAGCTCCTCCTCCTCCGCCAGCCGCTCGATCCGCACCTCCAGGTCGTCGTAGGTGCGGCGCAGCCGGTCGGCCTTGCGCTTGTTGCGGGTGGTGCAGTCGGCGCGGGTCAGCTTGTGCAGGCGGGTGAGGAGCGGCCCGGCGTCGCGGACGTAGCGGCGGACGGCCGAGTCCGTCCACTCGCCGGTGCCGTAGCCGTGGAAGCGCAGGTGCAGCTCCACGAGGCGGGACACGTCGGAGATGACGTCCTTCGGGTAGCGCAGCGCGGTCAGCCGCTTGCGGGCCATCTTCGCGCCGACGACCTCGTGGTGGTGGAAGGAGACCCGGCCGCCGGCCTCGAAGCGCCGGGTCTTGGGCTTGCCGACGTCGTGCAGCAGCGCCGCGAGCCGCAGCACGAGGTCGGGGCCGTCCTCCTCCTGCGCGATCGCCTGCTCCAGCACGATCAGCGAGTGCTCGTAGACGTCCTTGTGCCGGTGGTGCTCGTCGATCTCCAGCCGCAGCTTCGGCAGCTCGGGCAGGACGTGCGCGGCGAGGCCGGTGTCGACCAGCAGCGCCAGGCCCTCCCGCGGGTACAGGCCGCAGAGCAGCTTGGACAGCTCGTCGCGGACCCGTTCGGCCGACACGATCTCGATGCGGCCCGCCATGTCCTTCATCGCGCGGACGACGTCGGGCGCGACGGTGAAGCCGAGCTGGGAGGCGAACCGGGCGGCGCGCATCATCCGCAGCGGGTCGTCGCTGAAGGAGTCCTCCGGCCGGCCGGGCGTCCGCAGCACCTTGCGCTGCAGGTCGGTGAGGCCGCCGAACGGGTCGACGAACTCGTGCCCGGGCAGCCGCGCCGCCATCGCGTTGACGGCGAAGTCGCGGCGGCGCAGGTCCTCGACCAGGGACGTCCCGTAGGACACCTCCGGCTTGCGGGACTTCGGGTCGTAGGACTCGCTGCGGTAGGTGGTGATCTCCAGCTCGACGCCGTCCTTGCGCAGGCCGACCGTGCCGAACTCGATGCCGATCGTCCAGTGCGCGTCGGCCCAGCCGCGGATGATCTCCAGGGTGCGCTCGGGCGGCGCGTCGGTGGTCAGGTCCACGTCCTTGGTCGGACGGCGCAGCAGCGCGTCCCGGACGGGCCCGCCGACCAGCGCCAGCTCGTGACCGGCCGCCGCGAACCGGGCGCCGAGCTCGTCGGCGACGGGCGCGATCCCGCGCAGCAGCTCGGCGATCGCGGTGCGCCGCGAGGACTCTGGAGTCACGTTCTGGTCAGGCACGGCCATCGAGCGTATTTCCTTGGTTGACGGGCTGACAAAGGACTTTCTGGCGAGCGCCGGGGTTCGCGCGGGAGTCTTTTCGGGGCCGAAGAAGGACGGGGCCCTTCACACGCCCCGATCCCCGGGTTACGTTTCGGGCACCCGACGACGCTCCGCGCGACCCGGTGAGCCTCCCGTACGACAACGGTAGCGGGATCCAAAAGGGCCACGGTCCGCCGCACGTGCGGTTGAGGCGCGTCGCGAGGGGTTCGCCGTGCGGCGCGGCAGGGATGAGACCTGCCGTTCCGGGTATGTGGGGGTCTCCCCCCGCAGGGTGTGCGACGCACGGGGCCGCAGGGAAACCGGATCCGGGGGTGAGCGGGGCATGCCCCGCGGGATGGAGCCGAACATGAAGGACGCTCTCACCATCCACCGCGCGCTTCTCGGCTGGGAGACGGCGCACGAGATCGTGCGGCTGCCCCTCGCGATGACCCGGGCCGACGAACTGCCCAGGGCGCTGGGCCTGCCGCCGGAGCGGTGCCTGGTGACGCGCGTCTACTCCTGCGAGGGCGCCCACCGCGGCCGTCCCTTCCTGGCCGGGGCGATCGTCCCGGCGGGCCGGCGGCCGTCCACCGAGGCCGTGCGGTCGGCCGTGGGCGCCCGCGCCGTCCGGCCCGCGCACGCGGACGTGGTCAACGCCGTCACCGAGTACGCGGCGGGCCTGGTCTGCCCGCTGCTCCTGCCGGAGTCGATGCCCCTGCTGATCGACCGCGAGCTCGTGGACGGGCTCCACGCCCACGGCGTCGTCTACACGGCGACCGGCGAGGCGTCCACGGCGCTCGGCATCAAGGCCAGCGTCCTGTACTCCCTCTGCCGCCCGAAGCCCGTCGACCTGCTGGCGCCGCTCAGCGCCGCGTCCGCCCCCGGGCGCGACCACGTGACGACCTGACCCTCCCGCCCGCCGCGGCCCCGCCGGCGAGTGGCACCCGGCAACGCCATGAACACCGACGGACTAACATCGGGGCCGTGGTGCGGGAAAACGACGCCCGCCGTCCTCGGCCTGTCCTCGCGCCGCCGGACGGGCTCTGGACGGGCACGGCGTGAGGGCGGACACGGCGTGACAGCGGTCGGACGCGCGTTGGCGCTGGCCGCGATGCTGCCCTGTCTCGCGATGGCGGCCTCCCCGGCCATGGCGTCCCCGGCACGGACCCCGGCGAGGGCCCCCGGCGGCGCCCCGGCGGCGGCGCATGCGCGCGCGCAGGTGGCGCTCGCGCTCACCAAGGTCACCCCGAAGACCCTCGCCGCGAACTCCAGGATCGAGATCTCCGGGGCGGCGCGGAACCGCAGCGGCCGCGCGCTGGCCGGCCTCACCCTGCGGCTGCGCTACAGCGCCCAGCCCGTGACCAGCCGGAGCCAGCTCGACCAGCTCGCGTCCGGGCAGCAGACCGCGCTGCCCAACGTCGCCCCGCAGCAGCAGTCGCTCGCGCAGGCGACCAGGCCCGGCGTGACCCAGGGCTGGAGCTTCCGGACCACCGCCCAGCAGCTGGGCCTGCGCGCCCCCACCGGCACCCCCGGCGTCTATCCGATGCGCGTCGAGGTGCTGAACTCCGCGCAGCAGGTCGTCGGCGGCCTGACGACCTTCCTGACGATGATGCCGAAGCAGCGGAGCTTCAAGCCGGTGGCGGTCGGCTGGGTGCTGCCGCTGATCGACCGGATGCACCGCGCCAACGACCGCACGTTCATCGACGACGATCTCGCCAAGGAGCTGGCGCCCGGCGGCCGGCTCCACCGGATCGTGGAGGCGGCCTCCACCACCGGAACGCCGGTCACCTGGGCGATCGACCCGGCGCTGCTGGACGACGTCCGGCAGATGGCGTCGGGCGACTACCTCGTCAAGCCGCCCGGGGCGGCGAAGGCCGTCCGCAAGGAGAAGAGCAAGGTCGCCGCGACGTGGCTGACGTCGCTGAAGAACGCCTCGAAGGGCGACCCGTACTTCGTCCTGCCCTACGCCGACCCCGACGTCACCGCGCTGGTCCGGCGCAAGACGACCGGGGACATCGGCGTCGCCTTCGACGCGCGCAACACCGCCTTCGTGGCGCAGATCCTCGGACGCCAGCCCGACGCCCACGTCGCCTGGCCGGCGTCCGGCGTCGGCGGCCCCGGCACGCTCGAACAGCTCGCCAAGTACGCCCTGAAGGACGGCGGGTCGTTCCTGATGAGCAGCTCGCAGTTCGAGAACCCCGTGACGGGCGCGCAGCCGAACGCGACCACCGCGCTCCAGACGCACCTGGGCGCCAAGAAGGCCCTCCTCTACGACCAGACGATCACCCAGATCCTGAACGAGGGCGCGCGGTCCGCCTCCCGGGCGCTGATGAGCGAGCAGCGGTTCCTCGCCGAGACCGCGATGGTCGCGGCGGAGGCGCCGAGCGTCCAGCGCACCGTCGTCGTCGCCCCCGACCGGCTGTGGGACCCCGCCGACGGGCTCGCCAAGAACCTGCTCACCTACACCAAGGCCGCGTCCTGGATGCGCGAGATGCCGCTGCGCACGATCGAGGCGGCCCAGCCGCAGAACCGCGTCTTCCACGGATACTCCGACAGCTACGAGAAGTTCGAGCTGGGCGACGTCCACCTCGACCAGACCCGGGCGATCGCGAAGCGCGCGGCGACGTTCAAGGCCGTGATGACCGGCCCGGTGAAGATCTCCTACGAGCGCGCCGTGCTGCGGCTGGAGTCGGTCGGCTGGCGGACGTCGCCGGGACGCGCCAAGCGGGCCCGCAAGGCGCTGGAGGACGAGCTCCGCGGCGACATGGACCTGGTCCGCGTCGTCCCCCCGAAGAACAGGCGCGTCCTGATGGGGGGCAGCTCGGGCAAGCTTCCCGTCCTGGTCGAGAACACGCTGCCCGACCAGTCGGTGCGGGTCCGGCTCGTCGTGACCTCGGAGAACACCGCCAAGCTCAAGCTGGGCGAGCTGGAACCGAACGACGCGGTGATCGAGCTCGGACCCGGGGAGCGTGCCCAGCGGTGGATCCCCGCGCAGGCGGCCGGCAACGGCAACTTCGGCGTTCGCCTCAATCTGCAGATTCCCGGCGCGGGTGGCCGGACGTACGGTGACGGCGAGACCATCACGGTCACCACGACCGGGTACGGGCGGCTCGCCCTGCTCATCACGGGCGGCGGACTTGCCGTACTCTTCGTGGGCGTCGGAGTGCGGGCCATCAGAGCGAGGCGCCGCCGGAAAGCGGAGGCAGCCGGTGACGGGTCGACCGGAATGGGATCGCCAAGGGCAGGGGCAGCAGGGGCCGGGCTCCCCGGCGCCGGGTTCCCAGGGCCCGGGATACCCTCCGCCGAATACTCCGGGACCCCCGGGACGGGGCTACCCGGCACAGGGCGGCCCTCAGGGGTACCCGCCGGGCCCGCCGCCCCAGGGACCGCGCCCGCAGGGGCCGATGCCGCAGGGCCGGCCGGGGATGCGGCCGGGTCCGCAGACCCCCGGTCCGAGGACCCCGCAGCAGTACCCGGGCCCGCCGACGGGCCGGCCGCCGGGCGCGGCCAACACGGCCGCCGAGACGGTGGTTGACATCCCCCTTCCAGGCGGAAGCCCGCCGGACTCCGACACCACGGTCGTGGACACGCCTCCGGCGCAGGAGGGCAAGGGCTCGTCCGGCATCCTGAAGTCCGGCGCGATCATGGCGGTGGGCACCCTCGCGTCCCGCGTCACCGGCTTCCTGCGCACGGCCGTGATCGTCGCCGCGCTCGGCACCGGGCTGCTCGCCAACTCCTACAACACCGCCAACACCATCCCCAACCAGATCTACGACCTGCTGCTGGGCGGCATCCTCACCAGCGTCATCGTCCCGCTCCTGGTGCGGGCCAAGCAGCGCGACCGGGTCGCCGGAGAGCAGTACGAGCAGCGCGTGTTCACCCTCGCGGTGATCGGGCTCGGCGTCCTCACCGTCGTGTCGGTGCTGCTCGCGCCGCTGTTCATCGACATTCTGGCGGGCAGCTACAGCGGCGACCAGCGCGAGGTCGCCATCCTGTTCGCCCGGTTCTTCCTCCCCCAGCTGTTCTTCTACGGCGTCGGGGCGTTCGCCGGGGCCGTCCTCAACACGCGCGGCAGCTTCGGCGCGCCGATGTGGGCGCCCGTCCTGAACAACATCGTCGTGATCGCGGTCGGCGGCGCGTTCCTCGCGATCACCACCGGCCGCGTCGACCCGTCCAGCATCACCGACCAGCAGCTCATGCTGCTGTCCATCGGCACGACCGGCGGCATCGTCCTGCAGACGGTCGCGCTGTGGCCGTCGCTGCGCCGCGTCGGGTTCCGGTGGCGGCCCCGCCTCGACTTCCACCGCGGCGAGCTCGGCGAGGTCGGGCGGATGGCGGGCTGGACGCTGCTGTACGTCGTCGCCGCCCAGGCCGCGTTCGCCGTCGTCACCGCGCTGACGAACAGCGCCGGGAAGCACGCGTACGTCCAGGGGCTCGGCGAAGGCTACGGGTACACCCCGTACTTCAACGCCTACCAGCTCTTCCAGCTCCCCTACGCGATCGTGGGGGTCTCGGTGATCACCGCGCTGCTGCCGCGGATGAGCCGGTTCGCCGCCGAGGGCAAGACCGCCGACGTGCGCGCCGCCTTCTCCAGCGGGCTGCGGCTCTCCTCGGTGATCATCATGCCGGCGGCGGCGCTGATGCTGGTGCTCGGACCGGAGATCACCACCGTGCTGTTCGCGCACGGCAACACCAACGCCGACGACGCCCTGGTGATCGCGCGGGTCATGCAGATGTTCGCGATCGCGCTCGTCCCGTTCTCGATCTACCAGCTGATGCTGCGGGTCTTCTACTCCTACGGCGACACCCGGACGCCCGCGCTGATCGGCCTCGTCGTCACCTCCACGAACATCGCGATGGCGTTCACCGCCTACAACGTCCTCGGCCTCAAGTGGATCGTGGTCGGCATCGCGGGCGGGTTCGCGATCAGCAACGTGGTCGGGACGGTCACCTGCTGGCTGGTGCTGCGTCGCAAGCTCGGCGGCATGGACGGGCGCCGCGTCGTCGGCGGCCACCTCAAGCTGCTCGTCGCGATCTGGCCGCTGATCGGCTTCGCCTACGCGGCGCACACGGTCGCGGACGCGCTGGGCGGCATCGACACGATGGTCCCCGCGCTGGCCACCCTGATCGCCGGATCCGTCGGCGGCGGGCTGCTGTACGTGCTGTTCGCCAAGCTGCTGCGGGTAGAGGAGATCCAGACGACCATCGCGACGTTCGCCCGCCGGCTGCCGGGGCGGGCAAAGTAAAAAAGGACGCGCGGCGATAAGGCGGCCACTCGCGTGAGTAACCACTACCATGTGGGGGACTACGGCTTGCGGGGCGACACCCTGGGGAACGCAAAGAGGAGGGTCGGAGGCGTAAGCTGCCACGCCACGAACATGGGATCTGACCACCTGTGCAGGACGTTGCCGTGAGCACGTCAGTCATCGAGCCCGGCACCCGTCTCGCCGGCCGCTACCGGCTCGAGGAGCGCATCAGCGACTCGGGCGGCTCGTCGCTCTGGAAGGCCATCGACGAGATCCTCGCGCGGGCGGTCGCCGTCCGCACCTTCGACCCCGAGTTCCCCCGGATCGCCGAGGCGGTCACGTCGGCACGGTCGGCCAGCCGGCTGACCGACCCCCGCCTGACCCAGGTGTTCGACGCCGACGACTCGGGGGAGAGCGCCTACATCGTCAGCGAATGGGTCGCCGGCGAGACCCTGGAGGGCATGCTCGCCAAGGCCCCGCTGGAGCCGGGCCGCGCCGCGACCCTGCTCTACGAGGCGTCCGAGGCGATCTCCGCCGCGCACGCCGCCGGGCTCTCCCACCTCTGCCTCACCCCCCGCGACCTGGTCTGGACGACCGGCGGCACCGTCAAGATCCTCGGTGTCGCCACCGACGCCGTCCTGTGCGACCGCGAGTCCGACGACTCCGCCGCCGAGGACGTGCGCGGCCTCGGCCGGATGCTGTACGCGGCGCTCACCGCCCACTGGCCCGGGGACGAGGACGGGTCCGCCCTGCCGGCCGCGCCCGCGTCCGACGGCCTCCCGCACGCGCCCCGCCAGGTCCAGGCCGGCATCTCGCACGCGATCGACGCGATCGTCTGCCGCTGCCTCGGCATCGGCACGGGCGAGCCGCTCGCGTCCCCCGCCGACCTGGCCAAGGCGCTGCGCGGCGTCCCGCGCACCCCGCTGCCGCTGTTCGCCGGGCTCGGCAACGCCCCGCCGGCCGCCCCGCGGCAGACGCCGCCGAGGCGCCCCGCGGCGCAGTCGGCTCCGCCGCATCAGCCGCACCGGCAGCCCGCCCCCGAACCGCCTGCGGCCTCGCACGTCCCGCCGCCGCGTGCGCGCGCCCAGCGGCACGCCTCACCGCCGCCCCCGCCGCCGGTCTCCGCCACCCGGACGACGCCCGCGCACACCCACGGCGGCCCGAAACGTCCGGCCAACCGCGCCCTGATGGGCGTCGCCGCGGCCGCGCTGACCGTCATCGTCGGGCTCGGGGCCTGGGCGCTGACCGGCCTCGTCGGCGACGACGAGCCCAAGGGCGGCGGCCCCACCGACAACGCCCAGACGAGCGCGCCGCCCAAGCCGACGGTCGTGAAGCTCACCCCGCAGCGTCCCCTGCCCGCCGAACTTCCCATGGGCGGTCACACCGACGGCGCGATCAGCAAGAACCTCGCGTCCGTCGTCGACGGCAAACCGAGCGGCGACTGGGAGACCCAGAGCTACGCCGACGCCGACTTCGGCCGGTACTCCAAGGGCCTCGGCGTCCTGCTCGACATGGGCAAGCCCGTCAAGGTCGCCAACGTGAAGGTCTACTCCCCGGTGAGCGGCGGGGTGCTGCAGCTCCGCGTCGGTGACTCGCAGTCCCCGACCGACCTAAAGCGCGTCGGCGAGCAGACTCCCAACGGCGGCGAGGTCGCCTTCGCCGTGAACCCGCAGGCCACGGGCCGGTTCGTGCTCGTCTGGTTCACCCAGCTGCCCGGCGGGCCGTTCAAGGGGCGGCTCGGCGAGATCGCCGTCTACGGCGCGACCGGCTGATCACGTTCCGGCAGCGGGCAGATATGGGCTGTGACGTGGAGCGGCGCATGTCTGTATCGTGCCTGTGAGCAGTTTGTCCCCTCGCCCCCAGGATCACGTGGTGCCTTCCTCAGCAGCCGGCCGCGGATGCCCGGCGCCAACCGGGCGTCCCGAAAGAGAAGGCGGTCGCTCATGACGTCGGTGAGCATGCGTCGCGTAGGCGAAGTGCCCGACAAAGAGCTCCTCGCCCGGCACGCCCAGGGGGACCCGCACGCCTTCGCCGAACTCGTGCACCGCCACCGCGACCGCATGTGGGCGGTCGCGCTCCGCACGCTCGGCGACCCGGAGGAGGCGGCGGACGCGCTGCAGGACGCGTGCCTCTCGGCGTTCCGCGCCGCCGGGCGCTTCCGCGGAGACGCCGCCGTCACGACCTGGCTGCACCGCATCGTGGTGAACGCGTGCCTCGACCGCGTCCGGCGCAAGTCCGTCCGCCCGGCGACGCCGATGGGCGACGACGCGACGTTCGACGCCGTCGCGCCCAAGATGCCCGACCCCACCGACGCGCACGGCGTCTCCCTCGACGTCCGCACCGCGCTGGAGCAGCTGCCGTACGAGCAGCGGGCCGCCCTGGTCCTCGTCGACATGATGGGCTACTCCGTCGACGACGCCGCACAGGTCATGGAGGTCCCGCCCGGAACGATCAAGAGCCGGTGCGCGCGGGGCCGCGCCCGGCTCGCGCCCCTTCTCGTCCACCACCGGAACCGACGCGAGCCCAGGAACGTCGGAGGTGTGGAAGGAGGTGGCATGCCCAAGTGAACCCCGCGCACCTTGACTACGACGTCTTGGCCGACCTGGCCGAGGGACTTCTCGAAGACGACGAAGCCGCCTCCGTCAACGCACACCTAGACACCTGCGCCGACTGTCGTGAGCTGTCCGCCGACCTTGCGGACGTCTCCCGGATCCTGGCGGAGGCCCCGGTGCCGTCCATGCCCGCCGAACTGGCCGAGCGCATCGACACCGCCATCGCGGCGGAATCGATGCACACCGCCACCGTGGCGAGCCTGGAGCAACGGCGCGGAAGGCGGCATTGGCGGATACTGTCGGCGGCCGCGGCGACGGTGGTCGTGCTCGGCGGCGGAGCGACGGTCGGCAAGATCGCGCTGGACGGCGCGAGCAGCAGTGACAGCGCGGCGCGGCATCCGGCGCCGCACCGCTCCCTGACCGACCCGGGCTCGGGCTCAGGGGTGCCGAAGGCGGCCCCCGGAGATTCCGACCCCACGTTCAAGGTCGCCCAGAGCGGCACCGACTACCGGTCGGGCACGCTGGGCGAGCAGGTCGGCGGCGTCGTGGCGGGCGAGCAGCAGATGCGCGCCGAGGCCGCCGCGCCGGACGCCCGGCTCCGCGGCTGCGTCGCCGGTGTCGCCGGCGAGCAGAAGCTCCTCCTCGTCGACCAGGCGAGATACGAAGGACGACCCGCGATCATCATCGCCGTGAACGGCGACCGCCCCGGCAGGCGGAACATCTGGGTCGTCGAACCGGACTGCTCCCCGCAGGCCCATCACCTGCTGAAGCAGCTGAAGAACGTCTGACCCGCCACGCCCTGATCGGGGCACTCGCGCACACCTGAGGGCCATGGACGGCCGATCCCGTCCATGGCCGCTCACGTGAGGCCATGGCCTGCCCAAGACGTCCTGTTCTCTCTATGACGCCCATTTTTCCGGCGAAGTTCGTGGGGCGTCGGCAACACCACCCGGAGCACGGCACGGCAGCGGTAACGGCGATCTTCCATGCCGTCGCGTCGCGTCCGCCGGGGCGTGCTCAGAGCGAGGCGAGGAAGTCCAGGGCGATCGCCCACGCGCGCTCGGCCGCCTCGGCGTCGTAGTCGGGCAGGTCAGGGTCGGTGAACAGGTGACCCGCGCCGCGGTAGCGGAACACCTCCACGTCCGCGCCCGCCTTGCGCATCTGCAGGTACCACGCGTTTAGCCAGTCGACGGGCTCCCAGGTGTCGGGGTCGGCGACGTGCAGCTGCACCGGGATGTCGGTGGACGCGTCCTCCGCGATGTCGGACGTGCCGTGCATCAGCAGCAGCCCGCCCGCCTTCTCGTCGGCGAACGCGAGGTTCTGGGCGATGGAGCCGCCGAGCGAGAACCCCGCGTAGACGAGCCCGCCCTCCCCGGTCAGCGGCGCGGCGGCCACGACGGCGCGGCGCAGCAGCTCGTCCCGCCCGATCTCTTCCTTGATCTCGATCCCGGCCTCGGCGTCGTCGACGACGCGCCCGTCGTAGAGGTCGGGGGCGTGCACCTCGTGCCCGGCGGCACGGAGCCGGTCGGCCGCCTGGAGCACCGCGGGCCGCAGCCCGTACATCGAGTGGAGGAGGAGAATGCGTGCCATGGGGCCCAGCCTAGAGCGCCTCCGGGCCCCTCGGCGGCGGTGCGCGGCCCGGCGCCGCGTACCGGGGAATCTGCGGGCCCTAGGATCGGTTGACGCGACTGTGAGGCCCGGTCGAGCGGCACCGGCGGCCAACGAGGAGAGGCAAGAACTGTGAGCGACGTCCGTAACGTCATCATCATCGGCTCCGGTCCCGCGGGCTACACGGCCGCCGTCTACGCGGCCCGCGGCGACCTCAAGCCGCTGGTGTTCGAGGGTTCGGTGACGGCCGGCGGTGCGCTGATGAACACCACCGACGTGGAGAACTTCCCTGGCTTCCCCGACGGGATCATGGGCCCCGACCTGATGGACAACCTGCGCAAGCAGGCCGAGCGCTTCGGCGCCGAGCTCATCACCGACGACGTCACCGAGGTCGACCTGACCGCCGACCCGAAGGTCGTGAAGGTCGGCGACGAGACCTACCTCGCCAAGACCGTGATCGTCGCGACCGGCTCCGGGTACCGCGAGCTGGGCCTGCCGGACGAGAAGCGGCTGTCCGGCCGGGGCGTCTCCTGGTGCGCCACCTGTGACGGGTTCTTCTTCCGCGAGCAGGACATCGCCGTCGTCGGCGGAGGCGACACCGCGATGGAGGAAGCGATCTTCCTGACCAAGTTCGCCCGCTCGGTGACCGTGGTCCACCGGCGCGACGAGCTGCGCGCCTCCAAGATCATGCAGGACCGGGCGTTCGCCAACGAGAAGATCAAGTTCCTCTGGGACAGCGAGGTCGCCGCGATCCAGGGCGACGACCGGGTGACCGGCGTGACGATCCGCAACACCAGGACCGGCGCGGAGTCCGCCCTGGAGATCACCGGTCTGTTCATCGCGATCGGCCACGACCCGCGCAGCGAGCTGTTCGAAGGGCAGCTGGAGACCGACACCGACGGCTACCTGCTGGTCGACGCCCCCACGACGAAGACGAAGATCCCCGGCGTGTTCGCCTGCGGCGACGTGGTCGACCACATCTACCGGCAGGCCATCACCGCCGCGGGCAGCGGCTGCTCGGCCGCCATCGACGCCGAGCGCTGGCTGCAGGACCGGGACGCCGCCGAGACCGTCCCGCAGGCCTGACCGCCCCAGCGGCCCTACGGCCCGGCCCGGCTCACGCGCCGGGCCGGCGCCGCGGCGGCGGGCTGCATCGGGCGGGGGAGCGCCCCGCCCCACGCGAGAACCGAAGGAGACCGATGAAAGCCGTGACCGACGCCGACTTCGCGTCCGAGGTCCTGGAGAACGACAAGCCCGTCCTCGTCGACTTCTGGGCGGAATGGTGCGGCCCCTGCCGGATGGTGGCGCCGATCCTGGAGGAGATCTCCAAGGAGCACGGCGACAAGCTCGACATCGTCAAGCTGAACATCGACGAGAACCCGCAGGTTCCGCAGCGGTACGGCGTCATGCAGATCCCGACGATGAACGTCTACAAGGGCGGCCATGGCGAGCGGGGCGTCCGCGGGCCCGCTGCGGTTCCACCACGCGGGCGGCGCCCGCATCCGGACGGACCTGGCGAGCCTGCCGATGACCG
>NZ_JBEZJP010000163.1:0-15559 GCF_040653175.1 Actinomadura sp. NPDC048032 | reverse complement strand
GCCGGCGGCCGCGTCCCGGCCGCCGGTGAGGGCGAGGCCGGCCAGGGCGAGCAGCGTGAGCCCGGCGAGGAGGAGCCGCGCGCCGGGCGACCAGGCGTGCGCGGCGACGACGGAGAGGAAGGCGAAGCCGCCCGCCGGGACCAGCACGAGGAGCAGCCGGCCGCGCTCGGCGCGCCGGAGCGCGGGCGGTCGCCGGCGGCGGCGTCCGCGCAGGAGGGGGTGGGCGAGCGCGGCTCCGGCGGCGGCGACGGCGAGCAGCGGGCAGGGTGCGAGCGCGACGCGCCAGTCGGGGACGGCGGCGCCGTCGGCGGGCACGGGGACGGCCTTCAGCGCCAGCGGCATCGCGAGGATGAGCGTGCCCGCGAGGGCTCCGGCCCAGGCGGCCGTCAGGGCGCGGTTCCGGCGTTCCCAGACCAGGACGAGGCTCGCGGGCAGGACGAGGCCCGCCCCGACGCCCTGGACGGCCCGGACGGTTCCGATGTCGGGCAGCGAGCGGGCGAGGCCGGCGGCGCCGATCCCGGCGAGCAGCACCGCGAGCCCTGCCGCGAGCACGCCCCACGCGGGGAGCCGGCGGGCGGCGACGGCGGCGGGCGGCACCGTGACCAGCAGGGCGGGCAGGGACAGCCCGGTGGCGCGCAGCAGCCCGGGGATCTCGGCGTCGCCGAGCGCGAGGGCGCTCGCGGCGGCGGGGACGACGTCGCCGGACGCGTCGGGCACCACCAGGACCGCCGCGGGCAGCGCGGTGAACGTGAGCAGCAGCGCGCCGAGCGTCGCGAGCCTCCGCCGGGCGTCCCCTTCGGCGAGGCGCGCCGGAGCCCCGGCGGGACGCGTCCTGGCGAGGTCGCCGGGCGGGTGTTCGCGTGCGTGGGAGGACACGGCGTGCTCCTTCGGACGTCGTCGTCCGCCGCACGCGCATTTCCCGGAAGGGAAGTTTGTCCAAATAACGCGATAAGGGAATTACACGGGAATCGGCGGACGCAATGGTGCCGTCCCCGCGAACCTAGCGCGGCGGAGCGCTCCCCACCTTGCGTCCCAGCCAAATGGCCGTGCACCAAAGTGCCCCGAAAACGACACCGAGGAAGAACATGGCCGGGACCATGAACCCGGTCGCGAAGATCAGCACCTGCAGGACGGTGCCGACGGGCACCGCCCACGGGAAGCGCAGCAGACCGGCCAGCGCGACGCACGCGACGGCCAGCCCGCCGCACACGCCGCCGGCGGTCGCCCCGTCCACGTCCAGCACCGTCACCGCCACCGGGATCGCGAGCGCGATCACGATGGCCTCGCACGCCAGCACGGTGGCGAACAGCCTCCGCGCCGGATGGGGGGCGGTCCGCGTGCTCATGCCCGTCACCGGCCTTCACCGACGCGCAGCAGGGTGCGGGCCTCGCCCGCCGTGACCACCGAGCCGGTGATCAGCACGCCGGCGCCCCGGTACTCGCCGGTCTCCTCGGCGAGGCCGATCGCCCGGTCGATGGCGTCGTCCAGCCGCTGGACGACATGGACGCGGTCGGCGCCGAAGATTCCCTCGGCGATCTCGGCCAGCTCCTCGGGCGGCATCGAGCGCGCCGAGGAGTTGCGGGTCACCACCAGCTCGGCCAGGACGGGTTCGAGCTGGTCGAGGACCCCGGCGACGTCCTTGTCGGCGGCGATGGCGAGGACTCCGGCGAGCCGGGTGAAGCCGAACGACTCGGTGACCGTGGCGACGGTCGCGGCCATCCCGGCGGGGTTGTGCGCCGAGTCCAGCAGGACGGTCGGGCCCGTCCGGGCGACCTCCAGCCGGCCCGGCGACGCCGACTTGGCGAAGCCGCTGCGGACCAGGGCCGGGTCGAGCTGCCCCTCCTCGCCGCCGAGGAAGGACTCGCCGGGCGCGACCCGGGTCGCGGCCTCCAGGTTCGGCTCGCCCCGGGTGGGGGCGCCTCCGGCGAACGCCTCCACGGCGGCCAGGGCCGTCGCGGCGTTGCTCGCCTGGTGCTCGCCGAAGAGCGGCAGGAAGATCTCGTCGTAGACGCCGTGCAGGCCGCGCAGCGAAATCTGCTGGCCTCCGACGGCGACGTCCCGGCCGAGCACGCCGTACTCGACGCCCTCGCGCGCCGCCGTCGCGCCGGTCTCCACGACCCGCCGCAGCAGCACCTCGGCGGCCTCGACCGGCTGCTGCGCCAGCACCGCGATCGCGCCCGGCTTGATGATGCCCGCCTTCTCCCCGGCGATCTGCTCCAGCGTGTCGCCCAGGTAGCGGGTGTGGTCCAGGCCGATCGGCGTGATCACCGCGACGGCGCCGTCGGCGACGTTCGTGGCGTCCCAGGCGCCGCCCATGCCGGCCTCCACCACCGCCACGTCGACCGGCGCGTCCGCGAACGCCGCGAAGGCCATCGCGGTGAGCACCTCGAAGAACGACAGCCGGGTCTCGTGCTTGTCGTCGACCAGCTGCAGGTAGGGCAGCACGTCGTTGAACGCCTCGACGAACCGCTCCTCGCTGATCGGCTCCCCGTCGATCGCGATGCGCTCGCGCAGCGTCGTCAGCTCGGGGCTGGTGTAGAGCCCGGTGCGCAGGCCGCGCTCGCGCAGCAGCGCCTCGACGAGCCGGGCCGTGGTGGACTTGCCGTTCGTCCCGGCGATGTGGATCACCGGGTACGCGCGGTGCGGCGCCCCCAGGACGTCGACCAGGTCGGCGATCCGGTCGAGGGTCGGGTCGATCTCCCACTCGACCCCACGCCCCATGATCGCGCCGACGGTGGCCCTGTAATCGGACGGCTCGGATACCTGACTCACGGTCACAGAGCCTACTCGGCGGCGGGCGCGCCTCCGTCCGGGCCCACACTGGAAGGATGGAGGTGTTCTTCCGCGAGTGGGAGCGGCGGGCCCCGGGCGAGTCCCGCGACGTCGGGCGGGCCCGCGCCCTGGCGGACGCGCTGGGCCTCCTCGCGCCGGGCGTTCCCGTCCTGACCGTCGTCGGTTCCAAAGGGAAGGGGACGGCGGCGACCTACGCGTCGGCGTTCCTGGGGGCCGCCGGGCTGCGCGTGTGCACGGTCACGAGTCCCGGGCTGCGCAGCGAGCGCGACCGCATCAGGGTGGACGGGCGCGCCGTCTCCGCCGGGGAACTCGCCCGCCTGGCGGACGTCCTCAGGGAGGCCGTGGCCGCGCTCCCCCCGCCGTCCGGCGGCTACCTGTCGCCGTCGGGGCTCTTCACCGTCGCGGGCGTCCTGCACGCGCGCCGCGCCGGGGCGGACGCGCTCGTCCTGGAGGCGGGCATGGGCGGACGGTCGGACGAGGTCGCGCTGTTCCCCCCGGACGTGGCCGCGATCACGCCCGTCTTCCGGGAGCACGCCGGGGTGCTCGGCGACACGCCGGCCGAGATCGCCGAGGAGAAGCTCGGCGTCGCCGGACCGCGGACGCGTGTCCTGTCGGCGCCGCAGTCGGCCGAGGTCGCGGGCGTCCTCGGCGCCGTGGAGTTCGTCGGACCCGGCGGCAGCGGACTCCCCCGGGACCTGCTCCCCGCCGGTCTCGGACGCGCGGCCGCCGAACTCGGCGTGGTCGCCGCCCGCCGCCTCCCCGGCGTGGCCGAGCCCCCCGCCGGGACGGTGCGGGACGTGCTGTCCTCGATCGTCCTGCCCGGCCGCCTGTCGTGGCACGACGTGCCTGGGTCGGCCACCCGGGTGCTGGTCGACTCGGCGATCGACCGGACCGGGGTCGCCGCCGCCCTCGCCGCCGCCCGGGAGGCGTGGGGGACGGTCGACCACGCCGTGGTCTGCCTCCCCGACCACAAGGACCTGGACGGCGCCGTCGCCGCGCTGGGCGCGCTGCCCGTGACGTTCGTCCGGCTCGCGCTGCCGCACCTGCGGTTCACCCGCGCCCTGCCGCCGCGGTGGGACGTGGTCGGGCCCGCCGCGATCACGCCCGAGTCGCTCGCGACGCTCGGGCACCGCGTGGTCGCCCTCGGCACGGTCTACTTCACCGGCCTCGTCCTGGACGCGGTGGGCGCCGACACCGAGCGCCTCTACGTCACTTCGGCTTCTCGACGTCCTTCCTGATGCGGTGCATCAGGTCGGCCATCAGGGGGAACTGCGGGCTCGCCGTGGGCTTGTTGGACGCGACGACGCCGAAGGAGTCCTTGGTGGCCCACGCGCAGTAGGTGTGGGTCTCGGCGAGGACGGCGAACGTGCCGCACACCGCCTTGCCGCCCCTGCGCCCCGGGTCGGCGTCCTGCCCGGCGATGAACGTGGTGGGCTGCGTTTCCTGGAGGAAGTCCGCGGGATCGCCGATCCGGCCCGTCCCGCCCACGAACAGCACGTTGACCTTGCGCACCGGCTCCTCGGTGTAGACGGCGAGGCCGCTCCCGGCCACCGGGACGCCGCCCGCCTCGACCGCGCCCGCGACGAACGGGTACGCGACGCTCGCCTGAGGCGAGGTCAGCGGATCCTTGTGCAGGCCCCCGGCCGTCGGCCCCGCCTTGACCACCTTCTTGGACGGCCCGGGACCGGCCGTCGCCCCGGTGTCGCCGGCGCCGCCGCCGGCCCGCAGCGCCAGCACGCCCGCGACGAGCAGCACCCCGGCGACCGCCACGGCGCCCGCGACCAGCAGCGGCTTCGGCAGGCGCCCGCCGGGCCCGGCCGGCGGGCCCGGCACCGGCTGCAGCGGGCCGGTGCCGTCCCGCAGGACGCCGTGCGGGCCCGTGCCCACGACCGGCATCGCTCCCGACCCGTTCGCCGAGACGGGCATCGCGTGCGGGCCGGTGCCGTTCCTCGGCATGGTGTGGGGACCGGTGCCGTTCCTCGGCATGGCGTGCGGGCCGGTGCCGTTCACCATCGCGTGCGGGCCGGTCCCGTCGCCGATGTCGACCGACCACCAGGGGCGCGCGCCGCCGAAGGGCGCCGGGGCGGACCCCGGTCCGGGACCGTCCTCGATGACCTGCGCCGCGTCCAGGTCGTCGCCGGACGGGGAGTCCGGCGTGCCGGACCGAGGTGGTGAATCGGCCATTGCACTCCTGATGGTTCAACTACCGCAAAGGCCCACGGGCCCTACCGGATCGTAACTGCGGCAGGCGCCGCGGCGCCGAAGGATCGCCGTGTCAGCACCCGTGTCAAGAGCGGCCGGACCGGCCCCCCGCGGAGGTCAGCCCGCCGGGAGCGCGGCCAGCTGCGACTCCAGCCTGCCGATGTCGGACTCCGCCTGGGCGAGCCGGTCGCGGTTCTTCGCCACGACCGCCTCGGGCGCCTTCGCCATGAACGCCTCGTTGCCGAGCTTGCGCCGCGCCTGGTCGACCTCCTTGCGGGCGGCGGCCAGGTCCTTCTCCAGCCGCTTGCGCTCGGCGGCGACGTCGATCACCCCGGCGGTGTCGAGGTGCACCTTCACGTCCTCGACCGGCAGGGACGCCGTCGAGGAGAAGCCGTCCGCTGGCTCGGTGAGGCGCAGCAGCGCACGGATGCCGTCCTCGTGGCCCCGCAGGGCGGAGCCGTTCCACTCGATCCGCGCGGCGACCCGCTGACCGGGCTTGAGGCCCTGGTCGGCGCGGAACCGCCGCACCTCGGTCACCATCCGCTGGAGGGAGCCGACGAGTTCCTCGGCGCCGCCGTCGCGCCGCGCCGGGTCGGCGGCCGGCCACGGCGCGGTGACGACCGTCTCCGCGCCCGTCAGGGACGTCCACAGCTCCTCGGTGACGAACGGGACGACCGGGTGCAGCAGCCGCAGCAGGTTGTCGAAGACCTCGCCGAGCACGCGGCGCGTCGCCTCGGCGCGCTCGTCGGCGAGCTGCACCTTGGCCAGCTCCACGTACCAGTCGCAGACCTCGTCCCACGCGAAGTGGTAGAGCGCCTCGCACGCCTTCGCGAAGTCGAACGCCTCCAGGTGCGCGTCGACCTCGGCGATCACCGCGTGCAGCCGGGACAGCACCCAGGCGTCGACCGTGGAGAGCTCGGCGGGCATGTCGCCGCGGGTGTGCGCGCCGTTGATGAGCGCGAACCGGGTCGCGTTCCACAGCTTGTTGCAGAAGTTGCGCGAGCCCTGCGCCCACTCCTCGGCCACCGGGACGTCGCCGCCCGGGTTCGCGCCGCGCAGCAGCGTGAAGCGGGTGGCGTCGGCGCCGTAGGCGTCGATCCAGTCGAGCGGGTCGATGACGTTCCCGAACGACTTGGACATCTTCTTGCCGAACTGGTCGCGGACCATCCCGTGCAGGGCGATGGTGTCGAACGGCTGGACGCCGTCCATCGCGTACAGCCCGAACATCATCATGCGGGCGACCCAGAAGAACAGGATGTCGTAGCCCGTGACCAGGACGGACGTGGGGTAGAAGCGCTTCAGGTCGGGCGTCTCGTCCGGCCAGCCGAGCGTGGAGAACGGCCACAGCGCGGACGAGAACCACGTGTCGAGGACGTCGGAGTCCTGCGTCCAGCCGGCGGGCGGCTCCTCGTCGGGCCCCGGGCAGACGACCTCGCCGTCCGGCCCGTACCAGACCGGGATCCGGTGCCCCCACCACAGCTGGCGGCTGATGCACCAGTCGTGCATGTTGTCGACCCACTCGAAGTAGCGGGACGCCATCTCCGGCGGGTGGATCTTGACGCGGCCGTCGCGGACGGCGTCGCCCGCGGCCCGCGCCAGCGACTCGACCTTGACGAACCACTGCAGCGACACGCGCGGCTCGACGACCGTGGAGCAGCGCTGGCAGTGCCCGACCGAGTGCTTGTAGGGGCGGACCTCCTTGACGATCCGGCCCTGCTCGCGCAGCGCGGCCACGACCGCCGGGCGGGCCTCGAACCGGTCCAGCCCCGCGAACGGGCCGTGCGCGGTGACGACGCCCCGCTCGTCCATGACCGACAGGGACGGCAGGGAGTGCCGCCGGCCGATCTCGAAGTCGTTCGGGTCGTGCGCGGGGGTCACCTTGACGGCGCCGGTGCCGAACGCGGGGTCGACGTGCTCGTCGGCGACGACGGGGATCCGGCGGCCGGTCAGCGGGAGCTCGATCTCCCGCCCGACCATGTGCGCGTACCGGGCGTCCTCCGGGTGGACGGCCACGGCGGTGTCGCCGAGCATCGTCTCCGCCCGGGTGGTCGCGACGACGATCTCGTCGTCGCCCGACCCGTACCGGATCGACACCAGCTCGCCGTCGACCTCCTCGTGCTCGACCTCGATGTCCGACAGCGCCGTCAGGCAGCGCGGGCACCAGTTGATGATGCGCTCGGCGCGGTAGATCAGGCCGTCGTCGAACAGCCGCTTGAAGATCGTCCGGACGGCGCGGGCGCGGTCGTCGTCCATCGTGAACGCCTCGCGCGTCCAGTCGACGCTGTCGCCGAGGCGGCGCATCTGGCCGAGGATGCGGCCGCCGGACTCGGCCTTCCACTGCCAGACCCGCTCGACGAAGTCGGCGCGCCCGAGGTCGTGCCGCGACAGGCCCTCCTTCGCCAGCTCGCGCTCCACCACGTTCTGCGTGGCGATGCCCGCGTGGTCCATGCCCGGCACCCACGCCACCTCGTGACCCTGCATCCGGCGGCGCCGGACGAGGGTGTCCTGGATGGAGTGGTCGAGGGCGTGGCCCATGTGCAGCGAGCCGGTCACGTTCGGCGGCGGGATCACGATGGAGAAGGCCGGCCGCTCGGGCGCGCGCTCCGGATCGGCGGTGAACAGCCCCGCCGATACCCACCGCTCGTAGAGCCGGCCTTCTACATCGGCCGGTCGGTACTGGGTGGGAAGGTCGACGTCCGCGGCGGCGCCCTGGCCGCGCTCAGTGCTGGGCTGTGTCACGGCTGACGATTCTACGGGGACGCGCGGGGTGGACGGCCCAGGACGGCCGGTCGCGCCGGGGAGATCCGCTCCGGCGGCCCCCGCCGCACCGCTCGCGTCCACGCAGATCCCCTTGATCCGGTCGACCGGAACGGCCTTCGGGTCGCCCGTCCGGCGGCCGGGCCGCCTCGCACCGCGTCCGCGAGCGCCGCGCGGAGGGGCGCGCCGCCCGCGGGCATCGGCCTGGCCAGCGTCGTGCGCGGCGCCCGCGACACGCGGCGGGAGGGGTCAGAGAGCGTTTTCCCGCCGCGGTCGGGACACTGGTCACCTGACACCGGGTCGCCTCGCCGGAAAGGGTGGCGGCGAAGTCCCGCGATGGCGGGGCGGAGGGAGAGGGACGGGATGCGAGCGGGACTGGCACGCGCCGCCGTGCTGGCCGGCGCGTTCACAGCGGGGGCCGTGGCGGCACGTGCCGCGACCATCCCCTACCTCCACCGTCTCACCGCCGACCTGCAGCGCTCCCGCGAGCGCATCCTCGCCAGCCGCGAGGAGGAGCGCCGCCGGCTGCGCCACGACCTGCACGACGGGCTCGGGCCGACGCTCGCCAGCCTCGCGATGTCGCTGGACGCCGCCCGCATCACCCTCGCCGGCGAGCCGGAGCGGATGGACCCGCTGCTCGCCGAGGTCCGGGACCGGCTCGCGAACGCCGTCGGGGAGATCCGCGACCTCGCGCACGGGCTGCGGCCCCCCGCGCTGGACGACCTCGGCCTCGTCGCCGCGATCGAGTCGTTCGCCGCCGGCTGCTGCGAGCGGGTGGACGTCCGGTTCGACGGCGAGCCCGCGGGGCTGCCGGCCGCGGTGGAGGTCGCGGCGTACCGGATCGCGCAGGAGGCGCTGACGAACGTCCGGCTGCACGCCCCGGAGAGCACCGTGACGGTCAGGCTGACCCGGGACGCCGACCTTCACTTGATGGTCGCCGACACCGGGCCCGGCCTGCCGGACGCCCTCCGCAACGGGGGCCAGCCGAGGCCGCGCCGCGGCCTGGCCGCGATGAAGGAGTGGGCCGCCGAGGTCGGCGGCAGCTGCGCGATCGCGTCCCGGAACGGCGGCGGGACCGTCGTCACCGTCCGCCTGCCGCTCGCCGCCGCGCGGATCGCCGCCGGGTACCATCGTCCCTCCATCGGAAGAGACGAGCGGCGATGACCGAGACCATCCGGGTGCTCATCACCGACGACCACCCGGTGTTCCGGCAGGGGCTGAAGGGCCTGCTGCAGGCGCTCGGAGTGGAGGTCGTCGGCGAGGCCGAGAACGGCCCGGGCGCGGTGCGGCTCGCGGCCGAGCTGCAGCCGGACGTGGTCATCATGGACCTGCACATGCCCGGCGGCAACGGCATCGAGGCGACCCGCACCATCACCCGCACCAGCCCGCGCATCGGCGTGCTGGTGCTGACGATGTTCCGCGACGACGACTCGGTCTTCGCGGCGATGCGCGCCGGCGCCCGCGGCTACCTGCTGAAGGAGTCGGGCGCGGAGGAGATCGCCCGCGCCGTGAAGGCGGTCGCGGCGGGCGAGGCCATCTACGGCCCGGAGATCGCGCGCCGCGTGCTCACCTACTTCACCGACATGCCCGACCCGCGCCAGGCCGCGTTCCCGCAGCTCACCGAGCGGGAGCGGGAGGTCCTCGAACTGATCGCGCAGGGCCGCAGCAACACCGAGATCGCCGGGACGCTCTACCTCAGCCAGAAGACCGTCCGCAACCACGTCTCGAACATCTTCATGAAGCTGCACGTCGCCGACCGCGCCCAGGCCATCGTCCTGGCCCGCGAGGCCGGCCTCGGCGAGTCCCGCGGCTGACGTCCCGGTTCCTCCCCCCGGGGGCGGCGCGGGTCAACCGCCCGCACGGGTCAGGAAGGCCCGCACCCCGGCGCACCGGGGCAGTCCGGGCACGGGGCGCAGGATGCCCTCGCGCACGGCGAGCGCCGCGGCCTCGGTCCGGCTCGACGTCCGGGTCTTCTGCAGGACGTGCTCGACGTGCTTGTGGATCGTGCGCGGCGACAGGAAGAACTGCTGGGCGATGACGTCGTTGGACATCCCCATCGCCAGGCGCGTCAGGACCTCCACCTCGCGGCCGGTCAGTCCGTACGGCACCACGGCGGGCCGCGCGTGGACGAGCACCGCCCCCGGCAGGCGGACGGGAAGCTCGGGTGAGAGCAGCCCGACGCGGTGCCACGTCCGGTCGAGGGGCCAGAGGGCGCGGAGCCGCCGGCCGCCCGACTCCCGGAACTCCGCGACGACCTCCCGGAAGGCGCGATCCTCCAGCACCTGCGGCCGCTCCCGCTCCGGCACCGGCACGATCCGGTCGCCGGACACGAGGGCGACGCGATCCGTGGGCCGCACCCCGCCGGCGTGGACGGCGCGCCCTGCCACATCCGCCACCGCGGCCAGCGCGGGCATGACGGATGCGAGCAGCCGGCGTCCCCGGGTGTCGAACGCCCCCTGCCGTCCGCTGGAAAGGTGCACGAGGCCCACGTACCGCCCCTGGTGCCGCAGGGCCCCCGTCATGCCGTCCCGGAATCCCGCGGGCTCCACGTACTCCTCGTAGAACCAGCCGCGGCGGAAGCTCTGGCTCGGCTCCTCGGAGATGGACGGGGGCAGCTCGGCGTTGAGCACGTCGTCGAACCAGGGGGTGCGGGCGAAGTCGACGGCCAGCGAGCGCGCCGTCTCGACCGTGTAGCCGACCCCGGCGACCTGGCGGTGCTTCCCGTCGAACGGGTCGACCGCGATCAGGGACGCGGCGTCGCCGTCCAGGACCTCGTTCAGCAGGCGCAGCATCTCCCCGCGCGCCTGGGCCGCGTCGGGCTCGTGGACCAGCATCCCGATCTCGGCCGCGAGCGCGACATGCCGATATGTGGGCATGACACCTCCTGGCCGCGCGCGGTCGGGCAGCGAACCACGACGAGAGCCCCGAATCTATGGCGCGGACGGGTGCCCGGACAAGATCTTCCGGCGTCACGATCCGAAGCCGCACGCCCCCGGCCCCGGGCGGGGCCCGCTCCCACGCCGGCCGGGCGACTCCGCAGTTCTACGGATGTCCCGGACGCCCGGCCCGCGGTCCCATAACGCGACCGGGCCCGCAGGCGGACCTGCGGCGACCGGCGCCTCCACTGGGCAAAGCGCTCTCGTCACCGGAAGAGGAACAAGCGATGACCACGGGCTACCTGTACCACGAGATCTTCGGCTGGCATGACACCGGATCGAACGCCGGCCTGTTCGGGGCGGACCCGGCGGCCGGGCTGCAACCGTTCATGCACATGGAGAACGCCGAGACCAAGCGGCGCATCCACGAACTGATCGTCGTGTCCGGGCTCATCGACCGGCTGGAGCGGGTGCGGCCGCGGCACGCCACGGAAGAAGAGATCCTGAAGGTCCACACCCGGGACCATCTGGAGCGGATCAAGACGGAGAGCGGGTGGCCGAAGGGCGGCGACGCCGGCGACGGCTTCAGCCCCTTCGGAAAGGGAGGCCACGAGATCGCGACCCTGGCGGCCGGCGGCGTCATCGCGATGGTCGAGGCGGTCGTCAACGGCGACGTCGCCAACGGGTACGCCCTGGTCCGCCCGCCCGGCCACCACGCCGTCGCGGGCAGCGGCATGGGGTTCTGCGTCTTCGGCAACCTCGCCATCGCCGCCCGGCACGCCCGCGACGTCCTCGGCGTGCGGCGCATCGCGGTCGTCGACTGGGACGTCCACCACGGCAACGGGACGCAGTCGTTCTTCTACGACGACCCGGACGTGCTCACGATCTCGTTGCACCAGGACAACTGCTTCCCGCCGAACAGCGGCGCGCTCACCGAACGCGGCGAGGGCGCCGGCTTCGGGTACGCGCTGAACGTCCCGCTGCCGCCGGGAACCGGCGACGGAGGCTACCTGTACGCCATGGACCAGGTGGTGGCGCCGGCCCTGCGGCGGTTCCAGCCGGATCTCATCCTCGTCGCCTCGGGCTTCGACGGCAGCGCGATGGACCCGCTGGCCCGGCAGCTGCTCACCTCCGTCGGTTACCGGAGCATGACGCGGCGGCTCATGGACGTCGCCGAGGACGTGTGCTCCGGCCGGATCGCGATGTCGCACGAGGGCGGCTACAACCCGGTGTACGTGCCGTTCTGCGGTCTGGCGGTCATCGAGACCCTGGCCGGCGCCGAGCCCTTCGACGACCCGTTCCTGCCGGTCGTCTCCGGGATGGCGGGCCAGGACCTCCAGCCGCACCAGAAGGCCCTCGTCGACGAGGTCGCGGCGCTGGTCGGCGACATCTCCGGCGGCCCGGCCGCCTAGCGGCACCCGGGCGGGCGCCGGGGCCCCTCCCCTGGCTCAACGGGCCGCGAAGGCTCCGTGCTCGCTCTCGAAGACGAGTGCCGCGAAGCGTTCTCCGATGAGGCGGTGGGTCTCGGGGGCGGGGTGGACCCCGTCCGGCAGGGGCAGCTCCGCGTAGTCGGCCTCGCCGTAGAGCGCCCGGCCGTCGAGGTAGTGCAGGTGAGGGTCGTCCTGGGCGCGCCGGGCGGCGATGCCGGCCAGCGCGTCCCTGATGACGGTCAGCGTCAGGCGCCCGCTCGCGACCTCCGCCGGGTCGCCGGTGGCCCGGAACCGCAGCCCCGGGCCCTCGGGATCGAGGGCCAGGGGGCCCGGCGTGTGCTCCTGGACGGGGCACAGGATCGGCGAGACGAGCAGCAGCGGCGTGTCGGGATGCCCCTCGCGGACGGTGTCGAGGAAGCCGTGCACGGCGGGCCCGAACGCGCGCAGCCGCATCGCGTCGGCGTTCGCGACGTTGATGCCGATCTTGAGGCTGATCAGGTCGGCGGGGGTGTCGCGGATGGCGCGCGCGGTGAACGGGTCGAGCATCGCGTTGCCGCCGAAGCCGAGGTTGACCAGATCCGCCCCGCCCCGGGCGGCGGCCACCGCGGGCCAGGTGGAGGTGGGGCCGGCGGCGGTGGAGCCGTGGCTGATCGAGCTGCCGTGGTGGAGCCACACGGGGCGTCCGGTGTCCGGGACGGGTGCGACGGGGGCGTCGGCGCGCAGGGCGATCAGCTCGGCGGACTCGACCTGCGGCAGCCAGATCTCCACGTCCTTGGCTTCGGCGGCCAGGCCCGCGAACCTGAGGGTGCCCGGCTCGCCCGGCCTGGTGACCGCCTTCTGGGTCGCCATGTCGATGACGGCCAGGTTCCCGCCGGGCACGCTGCCCCGGCCCGCCGGACGCCCGTCCACCACGAGCTCGTAGAGGCCGTCCGGCTGCGGAGGGGCGCCCTCGTAGGCCCGCTTCGTGGGCAGGACGTCCAGTTCCACGGCGGTGGCCCGGGTGCGGAACGCCAGCCGCACTCCCGACGGCTGCTCCTCCGTCCTCGCCATGTACTCGTCGTGGAACTGGACGCGGGCGGCGAGGGGCAGCCGGTGCGGCAGCACGCCGCGTGCCGTCCGCTCCAGTTCGAGCGCGCCGCGCACGATGCGCATGTCGATGGGAGTGGTGATCCACTCGGTCATGCCTGCCCCCTCATATTTCCTAATAGTATTAGGCAACCACCAAGTTACCCTAGGAACGAGGTTTCCTGGCACGCGCGGCCTCACCGGCGCACGCCTCGGCCGGGCGACGGCGGCAGCCGGGGCAAGGACTGTTGGCCGCGCTAAAGGCGCCTTGAGAATTCGGGCGTGCAGGACCGAGCGCGGCGGGCTGCCGGGCCGGAGCGCCAGATGCCAGCGTGTGAGCGCCGGCGCCCGGGCGGAGCCGTCCGCCGTCAACGGGGCGCGGTCGATGGGGCACAATGCGACGCGTCCCGTTCAAGGGCTCGCCCAGTTGCCTGTCGCGCGACGGCCGGCCGCCGACGCACCGGCCGCCCGCTTCGCCCGCACGCTGTGAGCGCCCCGAGCCTCACCCTGGTCGTCCCCCAACCGTCCAACAGGAGATCACCTCGCCATGTCCGAGTCTCTGAGGCCGCCGCGCCCTGCCCGGCCGAGACCAGAATCGAGATCATCGAGACCTGGAGAGCCCTCATGACGCCCCCGTCCCCCACTTCCAACGACGAGCGCGCCGCGGTGCCGGAGGCGACCCGGAGCGGATCCCCCGTGGTGCTCGGCACCGCCCTGCTGGGCTTCTTCCTCATCTCGCTGGACGCGCTGATCGTCACCGTCGCGCTGCCGGACATCGGCCGCGGCCTCGGCGGCGGGATGTCCGGCCTTCAGTGGGTGGTGGACGGATACGCGCTGGTCTTCGCCGCCCTGATGCTCTCCGCCGGTGCCCTGTCCGACCGCGTCGGCGCGCGGCGGGCGTTCGGCGGCGGACTGGTGCTGTTCGCGCTGGCCTCCGCCGCGTGCGGAGCGGCCCCCGGGCTCGGCGTGCTGGTGGCCGCGCGCCTGGTGCAGGGAGCCGCGGCGGCGGTGATGATGCCGGCGTCCCTGGCCCTCGTCCGGCAGGGCTTCCCCGACCAGGCGCAGCGGGCCCGGGCGATCGCCGTCTGGACCGTGGGCGGCGCGATCGCGGTGGCGGCCGGACCGGTGCTCGGCGGGGCGCTCACGGCCTCCGTGGGCTGGCGCTGGATCTTCCTCGTCAATCTGCCGGCGAGCCTGCTGGCGCTCGCCCTGTTCACCCGGGTGCCGGAGTCCCCGCGACTGCCCGCGCGGCTGGACGCGGTCGGGCAGGTGACGGCGGTGGCCGCGATGGGCGGGCTGACCTACGCCGTGATCGAGGGCGGCGCCGAGGGCTTCGGCCGGCCGCCGGTGGTGGCGTCGCTTCTGGCAGCCGCGGCCGCGGCCGTCGCCTTCCTGGTCGCGCAGGCCAGGGGCGCGCATCCGATGGTCCCGCTGCCCCTGTTCCGCTCGCGGGTGGTGGCGGTGTCGATCGTGGTCGGCTTCATGCTCAATGCCGCCTACTACGGCGGGGTGTTCACCTTCAGCCTGTACTTCCAGCAGGAGCGCGGGCAGTCGGCCCTCCACACGGGTCTGCTGTTCGTGCCGATGACGGCACTGGTCGCCGTGGTGAACCTGGCCTCGGCGCGGCTGGCCGGGCGGTTCGGCCCGCGCGTGCC
The DNA here is from genome assembly GCF_040653175.1 of Actinomadura sp. NPDC048032. Taxonomy (NCBI): domain Bacteria; kingdom Bacillati; phylum Actinomycetota; class Actinomycetes; order Streptosporangiales; family Thermomonosporaceae; genus Actinomadura; species Actinomadura sp. NPDC048032. Next base: position 781 of record NZ_JBEZJP010000163.1, on the reverse strand, counting down.
GATCGCGGCGGGACAACTGCTCGGAGCCGCCGGCCTGGCGGCCCTGACCACGGTCGGCGCGCATACCCGGGTGGAGACGGTGGCGGCGCTGATGGTTCCGGTCGGCCTCGGCGGAGCGCTCGCGGTGCCCGCACTGACGGCGTCGCTGCTCGACGCGGTCCCCGCCGAGCGGGCGGGCACCGCCTCCGCCGTGCTCAACACCGCCCGCCAGGTGGGCGGCGCGCTCGCGGTGGCGGTCTTCGGGGCGCTGCTGGCGGGGGCGAGCACGTTCCTGGCCGGAATGCGGTGGAGCATGCTGGTCGCGGCGGCCGGGCTCCTGCTGACCGCGGGCGCGACCCTGACGCTGCCGCGAGGCGGGACCCGGCACCCGCGGGCGTGAGGCGGCCCGGCCGCTACGGGGACGCCGACCCGCAGGAACAGGGCAGCGGACCAGGGAGTGGTGAAGCCCGCGCGCAGCGCACCACTGATCCCCGCGAAGGCCGCCGTCGCGGTGTCGACCGCGCGCCGGATCTGGTGTTGCGCGGGCAGCAGGTCCGCATAGAGCCGCCGGGCGACCGGAGTGAGGGCCACGTGATGGCTGCTGCGCTCGAAAGCATGGACGGCGAACTCGGGCAGGCCGCAGCGGGCCGCTTCGCCATGTCCGCGCGTTCCCTAAAATGAATAGGCAGTCACCAAGAGGCTCTAGGTCCGGAGGTTCCATGGCACGCGCGGGCATCACCGCCGAACGCCTCGCGCGGACGGCGGCGGAGCTGGCCGACGAGATCGGCTTCGACCGGCTCAC
>NZ_JBEZJP010000162.1:0-15645 GCF_040653175.1 Actinomadura sp. NPDC048032 | reverse complement strand
CCCCGCCTCCAAGCAGCCGCTGTTCAAGCCCGGCGTGGCCACCCTCCGGCTGCTGACCCCCTGCACCGCTGCCGCCATGACCGGGCGCCCGGACGGCGCCGAGGAGGTCCGCCGCCGGGGCCTGATCAGGCGGCCGGACCTGGTCGCGATGGGAGTGCCCGTCCCCTTCGAGCCGGTGGCGGGGGAGTGGCTCGCCGACCCCGCGCTCTGGGCGGACCTGCGCGGGCGCCTCGCGTCGGCCGTCGAGGAGCACGCCGCGGCGAACCCCACCGACCCCGGCCTCCCGGCCGACGCCGCGCGCCGCGCCCTCGGCCTCCCCGACCGCGTCCTCGTCGACGCGCTCGCCGGGGGCCTCCTGCGGCGCGACGGCAGGATCTACGGCCGGACGACCGCGCCCGAGCTGCCGCCGCCCGTGCGCGAGGCCGTCGACGCCGTCCGCCGCGACCTGGCCGCGGCCCCGTTCCAGGCGCCGGACGCGAACCGGCTCGCCGAACTCGGTCTCACGCCGAAGCTGCTCGCCGTCGCCGCCGCGACCGGCGCGCTGCTCAAGGTGGCCGACGGTGTCGTCCTGCTGCCCGGCGACGACGCCCGCGCCGCCGGACTGCTCGCCGGGCTCGGCGGCCCGTTCACGCTGAGCGAGGCGCGCCGCGCGCTCGGCACCACCCGCCGCGTCGCCGTCCCGCTCCTGGAGTACCTGGACGACCGCGGCTACACGGTCCGGGTCGACGACCTCCGCCGCCGCTGCACCGGAAGGCCACCATGACCGACGCGACCCAGAAACGGCTCACGCAGTACGCGCACGGCGGCGGCTGCGCCTGCAAGATCCCGCCCGGCGAGCTCGAAGAGGTCGTCGCCGGCCTCGGCGCCGCGCCCGCCTCGCCCAACGCCGACCTGCTCGTCGGCCTGGACACCGGCGACGACGCGGCCGTGGTCCGGCTCCGCGACGGCCTCGCCGCCGTCGCCACCGCCGACTTCTTCACGCCCGTCGTCGACGACCCCTACGACTGGGGGCGCATCGCCGCCGCCAACGCCCTGTCCGACGTCTACGCGATCGGCGGCAGTCCCGTCGTGGCGGTGAACCTGCTCGCCTGGCCCCGCGACGTCCTGCCGTTCGACCTGGCGCGCGAGGTCCTGCGCGGCGGCCTCGACGTCGCCGCCGAGGCGGGCTGCCACGTCGGCGGCGGCCACAGCGTCGACGACCCCGAGCCCAAGTACGGCATGGCCGTCACCGGGGTCGCCGACCCCGCCCGCCTCCTGCGCAACGACACCGGCAAGCCGGGCACGCCGCTCAGCCTCACCAAGCCCCTCGGCCTCGGCGTCCTGAACAACCGGCACAAGGCGACGGGCGAGGTCTTCCCGCACGCCGTCGCGACCATGGCCGCGCTGAACCGCGACGCGTCCGCCGCCGCGCTGGACGCCGGGATCGCCTGCGCCACCGACGTGACCGGCTTCGGGCTGCTCGGCCATCTCTACAAGATGGCCCGCGCGTCCGGCGTGACCGCCCTGGTCGACGCCGCCGCCGTCCCCTACCTCGACGGCGCCCGCGCGTCCCTGCGCGACGGGTACGTCAGCGGCGGCACCCGCCGCAACCTCGACTGGGTGGCCCCGCACACCGACTTCGGCGCCGTTGGCGAGGACGACCGCCTGCTGCTCGCCGACGCCCAGACCTCCGGCGGCCTCCTGCTCGCAGGCGAGATCCCCGGCGCCCCTGTCATAGGCGAACTCATCCCCGCAGCCGACCACCCCCTGATCGTCCGCTGAAGCCCGGGTTCCGAGACCCCGCGACGACCGGGGATGGTCGCGATCGCGTCCGAAGGCAGGTTCGAGCTCGCGAGAACCTGATCGCGCAGCGAGCCTCTGGGCGAGTCGGAGCGATGCCAGCGATCGCCCGCGTTTCTCGACGATGGAGGGCCGCCAGGCCCGAAGGAGGAGAGAAAGGCCCTACAACTCGGTTCCGGTTTGGTCGGTGATGCCGGCTCGTCGCTGGTACTCGCGGACGAGGGCGGGGGCGGCGGGGCCGCGCGGGCGGCGGCCCGGGCGGATGTCGACCGACAGCGCCTTCGCCTCCTGGATGTGGGTGTTCGGGTCCAGGGACAGGTGCAGCAGCTCGTTGGCCGCGTCGCCGCGGCTGTAGCCGTTCGGGCCCCAGTGGTAGGGCAGTCCGACCTGGTGGAGCTTGCGGCCGTCCACGGTCAGCGGCGACATGCGCTCGGTCACCAGGACCCGCGCCTCCACGACGGCGCGCGGGCTGACGATCGTCGCCCACCCGCCGTGCTCCAGGCGCCGCTCGGCCGCCAGTTCCGGCGAGACCTCGCAGAAGAACTCCGGTTGCAGCTCCGCCAGGTACGGCTGCCAGCGCGACATGCCGCCCGCCGTGTGGTGCTCGGTGAGCCGGTACGTCGTCGCCACGTACGGATAGATCTCGGCCCCGGGCTCCGTGCCGCTCGGCGCGTACCGGTTGTCGGGATGCGGCGGCGCCAGGTGTCGGACGGGGTTGCGCTGCTGCTTGTACAGCGCGTTCCGGAACGGCGAGTCCTGCGGCTCGTAGTGCGTCGGAAGCGGGCCGTCGGTCAGGCCGGCGGGCACGTACAGCCACGCCTTGCCGTCGGCCTGCATGATGAACGGGTCGTTGCCGGCGAGCGCGTCCGGACCCGTCGCGTCGCGCGGGGGCTTGTAGTCGGGCGGGCGGTCGGCGATGAAGTCGGGCACGTCGTGGCCCGTCCACTTGCCCTCCTCGGCGTCCCACCAGATGAGCGCCTTGCGGTCGCTCCACGGCTTGCCGTCCGGGTCGGCGGACGCCCGGTTGTAGAGGATGCGGCGGTTCATCGGCCACGCCCAGCCCCACTCGGGCGCCACCCAGCTCTGGTCCTTGCCGGGCTTGCGGCGCGCGGTCTGGTTGACGCCGTCGGCGAAGCAGCCGCAGTAGATCCAGCAGCCGCACGAGGTGGAACCGTCGTCCTTCAGCTGCGTGTAGGACGACAGCGGGTTCCCGTCCGCGTCCCGGCCGTTGATCTCGGCGAGCACGGCCTCGGCGTCCGGCTCCGCGAGATCGCCCCTGGTCGGGTAGTCCCACGTGAGGTCGAGGACCGGCCGGTCCATGTCGTCGGCGGACCCGGCGAGCTTCTCCCGGATGATGCGGCCGAGGTGGTAGGTGAACCACAGGTCGCTGCGCGTGTCCCCGGCGGGCTCCACGGCCTTGTGGTGCCACTGGAGCATCCGCTGCGTGTTGGTGAAGCTGCCGTCCTTCTCGGTGTGCGCGGCGGCGGGCAGGAAGAACACCTCGGTGCCGATGTCCTCGGTGCGCATCTCGCCCGACTCGATCTCCGGGCCGTCCTTCCACCACGTCGCCGACTCGATCAGCGAGAAGTCGCGGACGACGAGCCAGTCGAGGTTGGCCATCCCGAGCCGCTGGATCTTGGCGTTGGCCGACCCGACGGCCGGGTTCTCGCCCATCAGGAAGTAGCCCTTGCACACCCCGTCGATCTGCGCCATGGAGGTCTCGTAGGTGCTGTGGGAGCCGGTCAGCCGCGGCAGGTAGTCGAAGCGGTAGTCGTTGTCGGCCGTCGCCGCGTCGCCCCAGTACGCCTTCAGCAGGCTGACCATGTAGGAGCGCATGTCGCCCCAGAAGCCCTTGCGCGCCGCCTCCGCTTCGATGAAGGTGTCCAGGTCCTCGTTGCCGTGGGCGTGCGGCATCGGGATGTAGCCGGGCAGCAGGTTGAACAGCGTCGGGATGTCCGTCGAACCCTGGATGGACGCGTGGCCGCGCAGCGCCAGGATGCCGCCGCCGGGGCGGCCGATGTTGCCGAGCAGCCCCTGTAGCACCGACGCCGCGCGGATGTACTGGACCCCGACCGTGTGCTGCGTCCAGCCCACCGCGTACGCGAACGCGGTCGTCCGGTCGCGGCCGGAGTTCTCGGTGACCATCTCGCAGACCTTGAGGAACTGGTCGCGGGGGACGCCGCAGATCCGCTCGACCATCTCCGGCGTGTACCGCGCGTAGTGCCGCTTCAGCACCTGGAACACGCACCGCGGATGCTCCAGCGTCGGGTCCCGCTCCGGGTCGCCCACGCCGATCGCCGCGCCGCCCGAACCGTGCGCCTCGCCGCGCGCCGCCTCCTCGACCGGCCCGACGCGGTCCTCGTACTCCATGTCGCGCTCGCCGGAGGCGGCCTGGACCTCCATGCCCTCGTACTGCCACGTCCGGTGGTCGTAGCCGCGCTTCTCCGGGTCCAGGCCGGAGAACACGCCGTCCAGGTCCTCGGTGTCGCGGAACTCCTCGGTGAGGATCACCGACGCGTTGGTGTAGGGGACGACGTAGTCGCGGAAGTACTTCTCGTTCCGCAGGACGTAGTTGATGATCCCGCCGAGGAACGCGATGTCACTTCCCGCGCGCAGCGGGACGTGCGCGTCGGCGAGCGCGCTCGTCCGCGTGAACCGCGGGTCCACGTGGATCAGCTTCGCCCCGCGCGCCTTCGCCTCCATCACCCACTGGAACCCGACCGGATGGCACTCGGCCATGTTCGAGCCCTGGATGACGATGCAGTCCGCGTGCTGCAGATCCTGCTGGAAGGTGGTCGCGCCGCCGCGTCCGAACGAGGTCCCCAGACCGGGGACGGTGGAGGAGTGTCAAATGCGGGCCTGATTCTCGATCTGCACCGCGCCGAGCGCGGTGAACAGCTTCTTGATCAGGTAGTTCTCCTCGTTGTCGAGCGTGGCGCCGCCGAGGCTCGCGAAGCCCAGCGTCCGCCGCACCCGCACGTCGTCCTGCTCCCACTGCCAGCCGTGCCGGCGGGCCTCGATCACCCGGTCGGCGATCATGTCCATGGCCGTGTCGAGGTCGAGCGGCTCCCACCCGGTGCCGTGCGGGCGCCGGTACAGCACCCGGTGCTCGCGGGCCGGCCCGGTCGTCAGCTGGAGGCTCGCCGATCCCTTCGGGCACAGCCGCCCGCGGCTGACCGGCGAGTCGGGGTCGCCCTCGATCTGGGTGACCTTGCCGTCCTTGACGTACACGTCCTGCCCGCAGCCGACCGCGCAGTACGGGCAGACGGACTTCACGACCTCGTCGGCGGTGCTCACCCGCGGCCTGATCCGTTCGGTGCGGGCGCTCTTGGACGCCGCTCCCCGCCCGAGGGGGTCGTCGCCGGTGAACTGGCGGTAGACGGGCCACGACTCGATCCATGTGCGAACGCCCACGTCCCACCGCCCTTCTCGGCTCGGCCCGCCGCCGACCTACCCGCCGCCCGTCCCGCGAAACACGGGGGTGCGCGGAGCGTGAACGGGGCGCCGTCCTTCGACCGGTGCACCGGGTGCTCCGCGGAACCGCTCAGCGCAGGACGGCCGCGCCGACCGCGCCCATCCGCTCCGCGAACTCGGCGCGCTCGGACGGGGACAGCGCCCGCTCGTAGACGGCGGCGGACAGCCGGTCGGTGATCTCCTCGGCCTCCGCCCGGCGCGGTCTGAGCGCCGCGCAGTCGGGGAGGTCGCCCTGCCAGCCGAAGAAGCGCGCGGTGTCGGGCCCGTCCTGGGTCAGGATCGCCTCCAGCGGGGAGAGCCCGACGGAGGTCGTCGCGACGAGATGCAGCCCGCCGCGCAGCTCCCGCAGCACCTGCACCAGCTGCATGAGCCGGGCCCGGGAGCCGTCCGGCAGCGGTTCGGCGCGCCAGCCGCAGAACAGCGGCAGCCCCGACCCCTCGGCGGCGCGCGCCACCCGCTCGGCCAGCTCGCACAGGCGCGGGTCGTCCGGCAGGTGCGACTCGCCCCAGGCCGCGCATCCGAGGGCGTACCGCCGCGTCGCCTCGCGCGCCCCGGCGACCGCGACGCCCTCCTCCCACTGGGGGCGGACGAACCCCGGCTCGAACCAGCCGAGCGCCGCCGCGACGACGTCGGCGTCGACGTCGCCGAGCACCCCGCCGCGCCCGGCGAAGTAGTACGCGAACGGATTGTCGTACCCCTGCTCCTTGCCGTGCTCCGCCGTCCTGCGCGACAGCATCCACCGCGACCCGACACCGTGAATGATCCTGTCGGCGGCGCGGACGGTCTCCGCGGCGGTCAGTTCGCCCATCGGCGCTCTCCCGGTTCCTCGCTGTCAAGTAACCGGAAGGTTACTGCCCCCGGGCCGCCGCTCCGCGGGCGGTCCCGGTCAGATCGCGGACCCGCCGCGCACGGCCTCGCCGCGCGGGTCCGGCGAGGAGCCGCCGGACGGCCGGTGCCAGTCGAAGCACACCACGACGGCGTCGTCGGCCAGGTCGGCGCCCTCGTGGAACTCGATGAGCTCGTCGATCACGGTCAGCGGGACCTCCGCCGCGGGCTGCAGCCGGCTCCGCCGGGTGGCCTGCTCCAGCGCGTGCGTTCCGTACTCGCCGGACGGGGCCCGCGCCGCGAAGACGCCGTCGCTGACGATGACCAGCCGGTCGCCGGGTTCGAGGGGGAAGCGCTGGGGCCGGTACTCGGTGTCGGGGAACATGCCGAGCGGCATCTGCTGCTCCAGCGGCACCGCCGTCACCTCGGTGCCGCGCAGCAGCAGGATCCTCGGGGACCCCGCGTCGATGACGTGCACGGTCCCGTCGGCGAGGTCGATCCGCATGACGAGGGTCTCGGTGAACTCCCGGCCGCCGTGCCGCACGTGCACCATGTCGTTGGCCAGGCTCGCCTGCTCGCCGAGGTCGGCACCGGACCGGCGGGCGTTGCGCAGCGCGCCGACGGTCAGGGACGTCAGCAGGGCCGCGTTGATGCCCGTGCCCGAGCCGTTGGTCACGGTCAGCGCCAGATGGTCGTGCTCGACGGACCAGTCGAAGTTGTCGCCGCCGATCGAGTAGGCCGGCTCCAGATGTCCCGCCAGGCTGAACGAGTCGTCCGCGTGGGCGTGGCCGGGCAGGAGCTGCCACTGCAGTTCCGCGGCGAGGGTGAGGCGGTGCCGCCGCCTGGCCCGCTCGTACCGGTCGGTCCGGTTCCACGCGACCTTCAGCGCGCTGCCGACCAGCTCGCCGATCTCGGCCAGCTCGCCGACCTCGTCCGCGCTCCAGGGGCCGGACGAAGTGAGCTCCAGGACGCCGATCCGCTCGCCGCGCGCGCGGACCGGTATATAGGTCACGGTCTCGGCGGCCTCGTCACCGTCCCCCTCGGGGGACGCGAGGACGCGGCCGGTGATGAACGACCGCCCGGCCGGGCTCTGCCGGATCCCGATCGCCTCGACGCCCTCCTCGGCCGCCTCCTCGGCGGCCGCCACCTCGGCGTCCGGAACGGTCAGGGCCAAGCTGTCCGGGTGGGGCGTGGCCAGAAGCGGCGCGACCGGCATGAGGGCGCGCGAGTGGTAGTCGCAGACCAGGAGCCGGGCGGCGGAGACGGCGGGGTACTCCCGCGAGAGCGTCGCGGCCAGCACCTCGGGCAGTGCGTACGCCGGGGCGGCGCGCAGCGCCCGCTCGACCCTGGCCGTGCGCCTGCCCCCGCCTCCGCCGGGGCGTCCCTGCCCGACCCCGGCCTGGCGGCCGTGCTCATCCCTGGCCGGGCGGCCGTGCTCATCCCTGGCCGGGCGGCCGTGCGTACTCATTGCGACCCCATCTCATCACTGCCTGCCGACGCGCCGGACGCGGCCGCGTCCCCCGCGCGGTCCGGTTCTGGGACGCCGGACCGCGGGAACGGCCGTGCCCCCCTCGACCGGCCGTCCAACCGCGGGAATGCGGCTCTGCCATCGGGTCCGCCGCGTCTCGGACGCAGGACCGCAGGGGAAGACTGCCAAAGAGTTTGCCGTATGGCAAATACTTGATATCGAGCCGCGGGAGAAGGGGTTCGCGCCGGGTCGGGCGGAGGGCGGTCAAGCCGTCCGGGACCCGGGCATCCCCCTCCCGCCGCGCTCGCCCCGCTCGCTCGCCTGGCCGAACTCGGTGAGCGCGTCGAGCAGCCGCCCGCGGGAGGCCGGCGACATCTGCGCCAGGACGTCGCGCACGGCCGCGCGGCGCCGCCGGACCAGCTCGGCGTGCAGGCGTTCGCCCTGGTCGGTCAGCCGCAGCACGATCTCGCGGCGGTCGACGCGGGCGGTCTCCCGCGCGATCAGCCCGGCCGCCTCCAGCCGGTCGCAGAGCCGGCTCGTGGACGAGGGGATCGCGCCGAGCTCCTCGGCGAGCCCGCCGAGGTTCGGCCGGCCGAACCGCGCGATCACCTCGACGGCGCGCAGCTGGATCGGCGAGATGGCGGGTTCGAGGCCCTGGTCGGCGCGGTTCCAGAGCAGCGCCGTCGAGCTCAGCACGCGTTCCACGGCGACGGCGACGTCGTCCGGGACGGCGCCGTGTCCTGCTCCCGCCTGCTCTTCGCCTGACGGCCGCGGTCGTCGCTGACTCACACCCCAGCCTTTCGCACGGAGTCCCCGCCGGCGGCATCTCACTCGCCCCCGGTGGCCCCGCCGCGCCGCCCCCGGTCTGGGCCGGGCGGTACGGTCGCGGGCGGTACCACGATAGAGGCTCGGACCGGCGCGATGCACGGCCGCGTCCGGTGCGGCCTGCGGCGGCGGGCGGAAACGCCCGGCGGCGCGAGGGTGCCGGCCGATGGCGGCGGGGCGGTCCGCGACGGGCTCGACGGCCGCGCGACCCGCCCCGGCGAACCGGTGGACGGTGTCCGGTTCCGGACATCGAGGCGCCCGGTGCGCCGCGACGACCGGCGCGGATCCGAACCCCGCGGCGCCGGGGCGCGTACGAGAGGGTGGGCCCGGCGGGGCCCGGCCGACGCGATCGTGAACGGACAGGGATTCGTGAAGCCAGCGCGGGGTGACCGGACGGGTGACCGGGCGGCGAGCGCCGGGCTCCTGTCGCGGCTGCTGGAGGCGCTGGAGGACGACTGCGCGGTGTGCGGAGGGACGGGCAGCACCCCGAACGAGCAGTGGCTCGCCTGGCACCGCCGGGCCGGCGAGCTGATCGCGGTCGCCCAGGCCGCCCGCCGCGCCCACGAGTGGCGTCCCGTCCCGGGCGTCCCGCCCGCCGCCGCGCCCGAGCGCGTCGCGGCCGCCGAGCCCGCCATCGTGACCGCCGTGGAACGCGCCATCGACGATCACATGAGGGCCCGCCCGGACGAGCCGGAAGAGGAGCGCTGCACCGCGTGCCGGGGCCTCGGCAAGGAGCTCACCCCGGCCGGGCGGGAGTTCGCCGAGGTGCTGGCGCGGCACGGCTTCGTCCGCCGGGAGCGGGACTAGGGGGCGAGGAGGATCTCCAGCATGCGTTCCCGGGGGTCGGGGCCGGTCCCCGGCACGAGGTAGCCGCCGGCCCAGACCCGCAGCATCAGCTGCGCCCGCAGGAACGCCTCCTCCTCGTCGAACCCCAGGCCCTCCAGGCACGCGGCGATGTGCCCGAGCAGCGCCCGGTCGGCGTGCCGCACCGCCTCCTCCGCCGCGGGCTCGTCCTGGGCCCACAGCCGCATCGCCCGGTCGACCGGGGCGACCTCGCGGCCGAGCGCCTGGATGCGGCGCAGCCGCTCCCGCGGATCGGCGGTGCTGCCGAGCGCCAGCCCCAGGACCTCGTCGGTCCGCTCGTGCGCCCACCGGTCCAGCAGCGCCCGCATCAGCTCCGGGCGGTCGCGGAAGTGCCAGTAGAAGCTGCCCTTGGTGACGCCGAGCCGGGCCGCCAGCGTGGTGATCGCCACGCCGCGCTCGCCGGCGCGGGCCAGCTCCCCGTAGGCGGCCTCGATCCAGTCGCGCCGCGCCACCCTGGGCCGCGCCGCCCTCGTGCGGGCCGTCATCACACCTCCCGTCTCCGCCGCGCGGACGCCGTCACACCAGGGTCACCGGGCCGGGGTCCAGGCCCAGCTCGATCCTGCCGTAGAGGGCGTACGCCGCGTCCGGTTCGAACACCACGTGCCCGGAGATCGTATTCACGTCCCGCTGCGCCCGCTGGAAGGGCGAGCCGGTGAACTGCGCGCTCGCCCCGGCCGCCGAGCACAGGTCGTTGACGACCCGCCGCGCGGTCCCGGCGACGTGCGCCGCCGCCAGCCGGGCCCCGGCGCGCCGCCGCAGGTCGCAGTTCCCCTCCGCCACGGCGCGGACGACGCCGCGCAGCGCGTCCTCCAGCAGCAGCCGGGCGGCGGCCAGGTCCGCGGTCGCCGACGCGAGCCGGATCTGCGCGCCGGTGGTCTCGCGCTGCCGCTCGCCGGAGTAGGCCGTCACCCGGCTCCGGGTCCGCTCGGCGAACCGGGCCAGCACGCCCTCGGCCACGCCGAGCACGGGCGCGGCGCAGGTCAGCGCGAACACGGGGACGAGCGGCGTCCGGTAGAGCGCCCCGGAGTGGACGAGGGATCCGGGCGAGCGCCCCTCCGCCAGGTCGGCGAGCGGCGCCGACCGGTGCTCCGGGACGAACACGTCCGCCACCTCGATGTCGTTGCTGCCGGTGCCCCGCATCCCGCTGGTGTGCCAGACGTCGTGGACGGCCACCTCCTCGCGCGGCAGCAGGAACAGCCGCGGCTCGATCGCGTCGCCCGCGGTGACCAGCGCCATGACCATGACGTGCCCGGCGTGCATCACCCCGCTGCCCCACGACCAGCGCCCGGTGACCCGGTGCCCGCCGTCCGCGGGGGCCGCCGTCCCGGTCGGCGCGAGGACGCAGGGGATCAGCGCGTACGGCCGGTCCGCCCAGACCTCGGCCTGCGCCCGCTCCGGGAAGAGCCCGACCATCCAGTTGTGCAGCGTGTAGATGACCGACAGCCACCCGGTCGAGGCGCATCCGGCGCCCGCCTCCCGGCACGCCGCCGCCATCTCCTCGAACCCGCGCTCGGCCCCGCCGAACCGCTTCGGCACCAGCATCTCGAAGAGCCCGGTCGCGGCCAGGTCGGCGATGGTCTCGTCGGGCAGCCGCCGTGCCCGCTCGGCGGCCGGCGCGCGTTCGGCGAGCGTCGGCGCGAGGTCCCTCACGCGGCGCACGATCCCGTCTCCATACTCCATGGTACGGAACCATACCCATAGGTATGTTCCCGGGCGAGGCCCCTCCTGTGTTCAGGCCGGGACGCTCACCCCGGCGGACGGCGGCCGTGGGGTCAGTGGGGGGACAGGGTGGGGGTGAACTTGACGGGGAGGGCGGCGAGGCGGCGGACCCAGAAGGACGGGAGCCACAGGAGTTCGTCCGGTTTGACGGCGAGTTCGATGTCGGGCAGGCGGTCGAGCAGGACTTCGACCGCGGTCCTGGCGACGACCTCGGCCAGTTCAGGAGCGGGGTAGGGGCATCCGTGGTCGCCGTGGCCGAACGACAGGTGGGCGCGGTTGCCCGCGCCGGCGCCCTGCGCGGGCGGCTGGACCTGGGGGTCGGCGTTCGCCGCGGCCCAGCCGAGGATCAGCATGTCGCCCGGACGGATCTTGCGGCCGGCCAGCTCGCAGGAGCGCACGGCGAAGCGGCCGATGTTGTTCTGGGACGGCGTGTCCTCCCACAGCACCTGGTTGAGGGCCTGCGTGACGCTGCCGCGGCCGCCCTGGAGGGTCACGGCGAACTGGTCGTCCACCAGCATCAGCCGCAGGGTGTTGCCGATCCAGTGGCCGGTGGGCAGCGTCCCGGCGCTGAGCATGGGGATCAGGTCGCTGATCAGCTCGTCGACGGTGTAGCCGGCGGGGTGCTGGAGGAGGCGGGAGGTGACGTCCGGGCCGGGGTGCGCCCTGCGGGTCTCGGCCAGCCGGCGCATGGTCTCCTGGAGCCGCTGGTAGGCCGCGACGGCGGTCTCGTCGGAGCCCGCCACGGCCTGGATGTCGCGGATCATGTCCGGCACCTCGGCGTCGGGGACGCCGAAGATCCCGACCATCACCATCGGGGGGAGCCGGTCGGCGAACTGGGTGCCGAGGTCGGCCTCGCCGTCCCCGGCGAACTCGTCGATCAGGTGGTCGGCGACGCGCTCGCTGATGCCCGCCAGCTCGGTGCGGTCGACGGCGTCCAGCGCGTCGCTGATCGCCGCGCTGCGCCGGTGGTGCTCCTCGCCCTCGGCGAGCATCACCGAGGGGTTCCAGCCGACGAACGGCAGCAGCGACCAGTTCTCGGGGACCATGTCCCAGGCGTTCCACCGGCGGGTGTCGCGGGCGAACAGCCCGGGGTTGCCGGTGACGTGGTTGACCTCCCGGTACCCGATCACGTACCAGGCGGGGACGTCGCCTTCGAGCAGGACGGGCACCACGGGGCCGTGCTCGCGCCGCATCCGCTCGAAGAAGTCCTTCGGCCGCTGGTCGAACTCCTCCCCGTACAGGCGGACGGCGTTCTCGTCGGCGGGCGGCCGGACGGTCTCGTCGGTCACTGCGCGGCCTCCTGGAGCGTGGCGGGATCGTGGAGGGTGGTGAGGTGCCGGACGAGTGTGATCAGCACGCTCTTGGAGGATTCGCGCTGCCGGGCGTCGCAGTCGACCAGGGGGACGTCCGCGGGGAGCGACAGCGCGTCGCGGACCAGGTCCAGCGAGGGCCGCGGCTCGGGGCCCTCGAACCGGTTGACCGCCACCACGAACGGCATCTTGTGGTGCTCCAGCCGGTCGAGCGGGTAGAAGGACTCCTCCAGGCGGCGCGTGTCCACCAGCACCACCGCGCCCAGGCTGCCCGAGAACAGCTGGTCCCAGATGAACCAGAACCGCTGCTGGCCGGGGGCGCCGAACAGGTAGAGCACGCGGTGGGCGTCCAGGGAGATCCGGCCGAAGTCGAAGGCGACCGTGGTGGTCCGTTTGTCGGCGACGGCGCTCGGGTCGTCGATGCCGACGCCGGCCTTCGTCATGACCTCCTCGGTGCTCAGCGGGCGGATCTCGGAGATCGAGCCGACCATGGTGGTCTTCCCTACGCCGAACCCGCCCACGATCACGATCTTCAGCGCGTCCCGGACGCTGCTGCGCAGCGGGACGCCGCCCGCGGGCGCGGTCGCGGGCTCCGGTGCGCGGTCAGAGGGCTTTGAGTCCATCGAGCACCTCCTTCAGGGTGTCCAGGTCGGCCAGGTGGGTGGTCGCGGTGGCCGAGGTCGGATGGCGGACGGTGATGTGGCCGGTGTCGCGCAGGTCGAGAAGAAGGATCTTCACGACGCTCACCGGCAGCCGCAGATGGGAGGACAGCTCGACCACGGCCACCGGCTCGTTCCGGCACAGCCGCAGGATCGCGACGTGCTCGGACTGCATGCCCGGTGCCGGGTCGTTCTCCGCGACGACCAGCGTGACGAGATCGAGGTCCGCGTCCCCGGCCCGGCTGCGGCCACCGGTCACGGTGTAGAGCCGGTCCGGATCGTCGAGGTCCAGGGGGCGCGGTTTCATCTCGAAACGGAGGTGCGCGGAGCCGCGGTCAGGTAGCCGCCGATCTGCTCCACCAGTTCGTTCATGCTGTGCCCGACCAGGCCGACGTCGGCGTCGTCGCGGGCCACGACGGCCAGGTGCGCCCCCTCGCCCGCCGGGATGATCAGCAGCAGCCCGCCCGCGAACTCCACCATCGACTGGCCGGCGCCGACGCCCCGGCCGAACTCGTGGGAGGCGGTCATGGACAGGCTCTGGATGCCCGAGGCGATGGCCGCGAGCTGGTCGGCCCGGTCGTCGTCGAGGCCGGGCGTGTGGCAGATCTTCAGACCGTCCCTGGACAGCACCAGGACGTGCTGGACGCCGGGCGTCCGTTCCGCGAGGGACGTCAGAAGCCAGTCGAGTCGGCGCTCATCGGTGCTCATCGAGATCACGGGGCTGCGTCCGCCGCAGACGCGGGCCCCTGCCTCCTATCTGTCGATCCTGCGGTCCGGACGAGGCCGCCGGGACCGGTCGGCCGGCGCGCCGTCCACGGGACGGCGCGCCGGGCCATGCGCCTACTGATCGGGGACTCCGGTGGACGGGTCCTCCTGGTCGGCGCCGGTCTCGGCGCCGCCGGTCGTTCGGTGGCTCCCCGAGGTGGACGCGCGGAACGCGGCGAACCGCGCCCCGGGGTCGCGGGGGAGGGGAGGCGGGGCCGCCTGCGGCTCCACCATGTCGGTGAGGGTGGCGCCGCGGCGGCGCTTGGGCAGGTACGCCGCCGGGTCCGAGCCGTCCGCCGCGGGCGCCGCGGGCGCCGCTGCGGCGGCCAGGGCCGGGGCGGGTTCACGGGCGGGCCGGGTGGCGCGCGCGCCGGTGCTCCTGGGCGCGCTGCGGATGGACTCCGCCAGGGTTCCCGCGCCGGCGGCGCCGACGGAGTGGGTGACGAGCTGGCGCGGGATCAGCACGACGACGCCGACGCCGCCGCGCGAGGACGGCCGGAAGTTGACGCGCAGGCCGTGCTTGCCCGCCAGCCGCCCGACCACCGCGAGGCCCAGCCGGGTGCCGGGCAGCGACGTCAGGTCGGCGGCGTCGGAGACCAGCCGCTCGGCGCGCTCCCGCTCGCGCTGGCGCATCCCGAGCCCGCTGTCCTCGATCGTGATGACGATCCCGGCGTCCTCCTCCTCCGCGTAGACGTGCACGGCCGAGCCGTGCGGGGAGAAGTTGGCCGCGTTGTCCATCAGCTCGGCCAGCGCGTGCATGACGCCCTCGGCGGCGAAGCCGGCGATGGCGGCGGTGCTGGTCGAGTGGTACTGGACGCGCTGGTAGGAGGCGATCCGCCCCATGGCGCCGCGGATGACGCTCTCCAGCACGATGGGCTTGGTCCAGCGACGCCCCGAGCGCCCGCCGCTGAGCAGCGCGATGCTGTCGGCGAGGCGCCCCATCTGGGAGACGTGGTGGTCGAGGTCGAGCAGGTCGCCGAAGACGTCGTCCTCGCTGTAGCGGTCCTCCAGCTCCCGGAGCTGGGCGAGCATGCGGGTCGTCTGCGCCTGGATCCGCGCCGCCGCGGCGGCGGAGGCCGCCATGGCCGCCGCCCGGGTGCGCTCCCCGGCGGCCACGTCGTCGGCGAGCGCGCGAAGGAGCCGGTCGAGCGCGGCGTGCGCGGGCGCCGGGAACTCGGCCAGCACGGACGCGGCCGAGGCGCGGTCGCCGCGGATCCGCTCGATGAGGACGGGCAGCGTCGAGTCGGCGAGCCGGTCGACCTCCTCCTCCAGGGCGGCCAGCTCGGCCTCGGCCCGGGACGCGTGCCGCTCGCTCGCGGCGACGCCCTCCGCGACCAGGCGCACCAGGCGGCCCAGCAGGTGGTTCGGGACGGCCTGCAGTTCGGTCAGGGTCTCGTCCGGCGAGGCTCCGGCGTGGAGCCGCTCGATCAGCGCCGGGAGGGGACCGTCGACCAGCTCGTGGAGCCGGCGCTCCAGGAGGTCGCTCTCGCCCTCGACCCGGGCCAGCCGGGCGCGGGCGGCTCGCGCGCACTGGGCGTAGTAGGCCGCGGTCCCGGCGAGGAGGCTCACCAGGAGCGTCCCCGCGCCGCCGCCCGCGGCGACGACGGTCCGCGAGCCCTGGTCCACGGCCAGAAGTGCTCCGAGCCAGGCGCCGCCGCCGACGATCGCCACGATCAGCCAGACCCAGAAGGCGCGTTCCAGCGCGGCGCGCTCGGTGGGTGCTCGATCCGCTCCCGTTGCCATCCCTCTCGTCCCTGTGAGCGTCGGTGACTGGTGTGCAGGACTCCTCGACCCACTGCACGGTGGTCATATCGGTATAAGGCGTGACAAGGATGCACCAAAATGCCGGGGGCACACAGGTGATCACAGAAAATGGTCGTTCCGTCCCGGTCCGGCGACCTCGGCCGCCGGGCCGGGGCGGGGCGGCAGCCCCCGTGATAGGGGAGCTCGGGAGAGC
>NZ_JBEZJP010000161.1:0-15705 GCF_040653175.1 Actinomadura sp. NPDC048032 | reverse complement strand
ACGACCCCGGTGGCCGCGGCCGCGATGGCCGGCGCGAGCGGGAACACCCGGACGCGGCCCGCGCGGCGGTGCGTCCCCGTTCGCGGCGCCGCCGCCGGGGAGGCGGCCATCCCGGCGGTTCCGGCGGCGATGAGGAGGGCCCCGAGGGCGACTCCGAGGGAGGGGGCGGCGGCCGCGGCGAGCAGCCCCGCCAGGAGCGGGCCGGTCACGAAGACCAGCTCCTCCGACACGGTGTCGAGGCTGTAGGCGCGCCGTAGGAGCGGTCCATCCGGCAGGAGGGCGCTCCACAGCGTCCGCATGACCACGCCGACGGGGGGCGCGGTGATGCCGGCGGCGACGGCCAGGGCCGTGAGGAGCGGAACGGGGGCGCCCGGCCGCGAGGTCAGCACGGCGAAGGCGGCGAGGACGAGGGCGTAGGCGGCGGCCATCGGGAGCATGGTGCGGCGCGGTCCGTGCCGGTCGATGAGCGCCGCGCGGACGGGTGAGACGGCGGAGGTGGTGAGGCCGAGCAGGGCCAGCAGGCCGCCTGCCTGGGCGTAGGAGCCGGTGGACGCCGTGAGCGCCAGCGTGAGGGACAGGAAGACGGTCCCGTAGGACAGGCGCGCCAGGAACGCGAACGCGAAGGTGCGGGAGGCGTGGGGCGTGCGCAGCACGGCCGCGTAGGACGAGGTCACGAAGCAGTTCCTAGGAGGGGGTTACGGGGGCGCCGGAAGCCGCCACCGCAGGAGCGGCGGCGGGGCGTTCACCCGTGAAGGAGGAACTGCATGGCCTGATCGTAACGCGCACCCGGGCGAAGCGAAATCCCGCCGGCCGCGCCGCGGCGGTGGAACGCGGTGATCAGTGCGTGACGAGGGGGCGCTTCGGCGGTGCGCCGAGCGCGCCGCGCGCTCCCGGACGCCTTCGGGTCACGCGCTCCATTCGCGGCGGCGGGCTTCGGCGAGGGCGATGGCGGTGGCGACGGCGACGTTGAGGGAGCCGACGCGTCCGATCTGGGGGATGTAGGTGACGGCGTCGGCGGCGCTGAGGAGGGCGGGGGAGCAGCCGTGGTCCTCGCTGCCGATGGCGAGGCACAGGTCTCCGTCGAGGGGCGCCTCGTGCAGGGGCACGGCGTCGGCCGTCAGCTCCACCGCGACGAGGCGGAGGCCCTCCTTGCGGACGGCGGCGGCGGCCTCGGCGGCGGTGCCGGCGTGCTCCCAGGACACGAGGCGCTCGGTGCCGAGGGCGGTCTTGGCGACGTTGCGGTGGGTGGGGGGCGTGGCGTTGCCGGCGAGCCAGAGGCGCTCGACGCCGAACACGGCGGCGCTGCGGATGATCGAGCCCATGTTGAACGGCTGGGTGACCGATTCGACGAGCAGGTCGACGCGGGCGCCGGTGCGGCGGCGCCAGTCGCGGTTGAGGCGCTTGACGTCGGTGGGGCGCAGCTGGCGGCGTCCCTGCGCGGGGTCGGGGGTGCTCATCGGGTGTGGCCTTCCGTGCGGGGTGCGACGCGCAGGACGCGGTAGGCGGACCGGGAGGCGATCCGCTCGGTGGGGAAGCCCTGGGCGGCGAGCCACTTCTGGAGGGAGTCGGAGCCGAGGTGCTTCTGGACGACGAGGTGGGCGAGGCCGCCGGGGGCGAGGCGGGGGAGCCAGGTGAGGAGGAGGTCGTGCAGGGCGGCCTTGCCGATGCGGATCGGGGGGTTGGACCAGATCGCCGCGAACCGCTGCTCGGGGTCGGCGTCGTCCGCCAGAGTGAACCTTACATTGTCAAGGCCGGCGGTTTGGGCATTGCTCTCCGCCATGGCCAATGCTCGCTGATTCACGTCCACTCCCAAAACACTCGCCTGAGGCGAGCGCTTGGCCATGGTGATGGCGATGGGGCCGTATCCGCAGCCGAGGTCGAGCAGGTCGCCGGCCGCCGGGGGCGGGGGGACGGTCTCCAGCAGCACGCGGGTGCCGGGGTCGATGCGGTCGGGGGAGAACATGCCGCTGTCGGTGTCGAGCCGCAGGTGCAGGTCCGGCAGGACGAGGTCGACGGTGCGGCGGCGGGCGGCGGCGCCCGGCCGCTCCGCGAAGTAGTGTTCCCCCACGTCGGCCGACCGTATCAGCGTTCGGGGGCCGCCCGTGCAGTGCGCGCGGTCAGGGGAGGCGGGAGAACCAGGCGAGCGACACGCCGCCGGCGGCGAAGGCGAACAGCAGCGCGATGCCGACGTAGCGGGCGGCGACGTCGCGGTGCTCGGTCCTGAAGCCGAGGGAGCTGCCGATGTTGGCGTACACCTCGCGGAGCTGGTCGGCGTCGGCGGCCTCGTAGGCCTTGCCCTCGGTGCTCTCCGCGAGGCTCTTGAGGGTCTCCTTGTTGACCGAGACGCTGGTGGTCTCGCCTTCGATGTCGACGGTGCCGTAGGGGGTGCCGAAGGCGATGGTGGAGACCGGGACGTGGGCGAGGCGGCTGGCGTCGACGGCCTCCTGCACCGACCGTCCGGTGGTGTTGTCGCCGTCGGACAGCAGGACGATGTGGGCGGGCGGCGGGTCCTGGCGGGCCTGGGCGTCGAAGGACCGGACGGCCTGCAGGGAGGTGAACACCGCCTCGCCGATGGCGGTGCGCTTGGCCAGGACGAGCTGGTCGAGGGAGGCGATGGCGGCGTCGCGGTCGGCGGTCGGGGCGGCGATGAGGTTGGCGTTGCCGGCGAAGGCGACGACGCCGACGTTGAAGCGTCGGGGCAGGTCGCCGATGAAGCGCTTGGCGGCGGCCTTGGCGGCGTCGAGGCGGCTGGGGGAGACGTCCCTGGCCATCATGGACAGCGACACGTCGACGGCGACCACGATGGTGGCGCGGTCGCGGGGGACCTTGACGGCGGTGGCGGGGCGCGCGAACCCGAACATCATGAAGGCGATCATGATGAGGAACAGGACGGCCGAGACGTGCCGGCGCCAGCCGGGGCGGCGGGGGGCGACCTGGGACAGCAGCGCGAGGTTGGTGAACCGGACGGCGTACTGGCGGCGGCGCAGTTGCAGGAGCAGGTAGGCGGCGGCCAGGAGCGGCAGGAGGCCGAGCAGCCAGAGGCGTTCGGGTGACAGGAAGGTCATGGGCGCACTCCCGCGGTGGTGACGGGCCGGCCTGCGGCGCGGCGCTGGCGGAGGGCGAAACGAGCGACGTCGGCGATCCAGTCGCGGTCGGTGCGCAGGACGAGGTGGTGGGCGCCGCAGCGGCGGAGGGCGGCGCGGGTGCGGTCGCGCTGGGCGGCGGCCGCGGCGGCGTAGCGTTCGCGGACGCGGCGGCTGAGGACGATCTCGTGGACGGTGCCGGTCTCGGGGTCGGTCATCTCGACGAGGCCGACGTCGGGCAGGTCGAGTTCGCGGGGGTCGATGATCTCGATGGCGAGGACCTGGTGGCGGGTGGTGAGGCGGCGCAGGGGGCGTTCCCAGGCGGGCTGGCCGTGGGGGCCGTCGGCGGTCTCGGCGCCGTCGGGGGCGAGGAAGTCGGAGATGACGACGCGCAGGCCGCGGCGGGTCTGGCCGCGGTCGAGGGCGGCGACGGCGGCGGCGAGGTCGCGGGGCGGGGCGGTGGCGCCGGTGCGCGGTCCGGTGCGGTCGTCGGCGGACTGGGCGTCGAGGGCGGTCTGGAGGAGGGCGTACAGGGCGGCCTTGCCGGTGCGGGCGGGCCAGCGGCGCATGCCGTCGTCGTGGAGGAGGTAGGCGCCGACGCGGTCGCCGAGGCGGACGGTGAGGAAGCCGACGGCGGCGAGGGCGGCGACGGCGAGGTCGCGTTTGATCATGGTGCTGGTGCCGAAGTCCATGCTGGGGGTGAGGTCGACCAGGGCCCAGGCTTCGAGTTCGTGGTCGGCGATGAGGTCGCGGACGTGGGGGGTGGTGGTGCGGGCGGTGACGGCCCAGTCCATGTGGCGGACGTCGTCCTCGCCGGGCTGGTAGAGGCGGGCTTCGGCGAGTTCGGTGCCGGGGCCGGGGAGCAGGCCGAGGTGTTCGCCGTTGAGGAGGCCGTCGAGGCGGCGGGTGACCTGGAGTTCGAGTCGGCGCAGGGTGCGTTCGGGGGCGAGGTGGGCAAGTTTGCCGCTGCGCCGGCGCCGGGGGGTCATGCGGTGGTCACCGCCGCCGCGCCGTGGTTCCAGACGACGCGGGGTGGGGGGACGGCGGCGAGGATCTGGTCGACGACGTCGGCGGTGTCGATGCCGTCGGCGAGGGCGTCGAAGGTGAGAACGATGCGGTGGGCCATGACGTCGCGGGCGACGGCGCGGACGTCGTCGGGCAGGACGTAGTCGCGGCCGGCCAGGAGGGCGAGGGCGCGGGCGGCGGAGGCGAGGCCGAGGGTGGCGCGGGGGCTGGCGCCGATGTCGATGACGCCGCGCAGGTCGGGGAGGCGGTACTGGTCGGGTTCGCGGGTGGCCATGACGAGCCGGACGATGTAGTCGGCGATGAGTTCGTGGACCGAGATCTCCTGGACGGCGCGCTGGAGGCCGGCGAGGCGGTCGGTGTCGAGGATCTGGGCGGCTTCGGGGGGGTCGACGCTCATGCGCTGGAGGATCTGGAGTTCCTCGTGGGCGGCGGGGTGGTGGACGTCGACCTTCATGAGGAAGCGGTCGCGTTGTGCTTCGGGGAGGGGGTAGACGCCTTCGGACTCGATGGGGTTCTGGGTGGCGAGGACGAGGAAGGGGCGGGGGAGGGGGTAGGTGTTGCCGCCGAGGGAGACCTGGCGTTCGGCCATGACCTCCAGGAGGGCCGACTGGACCTTGGCGGGGGCGCGGTTGATCTCGTCGGCGAGGACGAAGTTGACGAAGACGGGGCCGAGTTCGACGTCGAACTGCTCGGTGGAGGGGTGGTAGATGCGGGTGCCGACGATGTCGGAGGGGACGAGGTCGGGGGTGAACTGGAGGCGGGCGAAGGTGCCGCCGACGACGCGGGCGAGGGTGCCGACGGCGAGGGTCTTGGCGACGCCGGGGACGCCTTCCAGGAGGCAGTGGCCGCGGGCGAGGAGCGCGACGATCATGCGTTCGACCATGTGTTCCTGGCCGACGATGACCTTCTTGACTTCGGCGAGGGTGTACTGCAGGAGGACTGCGGCCTCGTCGACGTCGGTGGCGGCGATGGTCATGTGGGTGTCCCTCACTTGTCCGTCGTGTGCCCTGTCCTCGTGCGTCGGGATGGGGTGCCTTACGACCCTACGCGATCACTTGTACCCGTTGGCGGGGGATACGTGCGTGCGGGGGATGATCGGTTCGGGGGTGCGGGCGGGGGGTGTTCCGGGGCCGATCGTAGGGCGTGGTTGTTAGTGTTGCGGCCATGTCGAGGCCGTTGCCGCCGGGTGATCCCGCTCAGTTGGGGCCGTTCCGTCTGTCGGCGCGTCTGTCGGAGTCCGCGGCCGGGATCGTGTTCCTGGGGGTGGACGGCGAGGGGCGCCGGGCGAGTGTGGCGGTGCTGAACCGGGGTGCGGCGGGTGATGCGGCGGCGCGGGACCGGTTCCGTGCGGCGATCAACGCGGCGGTGCCGGGTCCGGGGCGGGGTCCGGGGGGCGCTGGTCCGGGTGAGGGTGCGCCGGTGGTGGCGGCGCAGCCGGACGGGCCGGCGCCGTGGGTGGCGACGTCGTATGAGGCGGATCGTGTGGGGGCGGAGCGGTTCTTGGAGCCGGTGGCGTTCCAGGGGTCGGCGCGCGGGTGGTGGGGCGGGCGTCGGCGTGGTCCGCAGTTCCAGCCGTATTGGCTGGGGCAGGGTGAGCCGGCGTTGGAGGGGCCTCGGCCGGTGCCGGGCGGGGGTCCGGTTCCGGTGGGGGAGCGGGGGCCGGAGCGGAGTCTGGTGGCGGCCGTGGTGGGTTTGGCGGCGGCGTTGCTGGTGCTGGCGTTGTTGATGGGTGTGTTGTTCGCGTGTCAGCCGGTGGCGAAGGAGCCGCCGCCTCCGCCGCCGGAGCCGACGCCGTCGATTCGGGCGCCGGAGCGGTCTCCGGTGCCGACGACGCCGGCTCCGTCGCCGTCGGTGCCGCCGAGTTCGCCGGGTCCGTCGTCGCCTGCGCCTTCGCCGTCGTCGGGTTCGGGTGGTGGGGACGGCGCTCCCCTGTAGCGGGTTTGGGGCGGTCTGCTCGCCTGTGCGCAGAAGGTCGCCCATGCGGGGAATAGGGCGTTGCGTGGTGGTGCGGCGGGCGGACAGCATGGGGGGATGCTGGAGAGTCTGCTCGCGTTCGCGGGCGCGGCGGTTCTGATCGCGTTGGTGCCGGGGCCGAGCACGGTCGTGATCATGCGGCAGTCGCTGCGGTCGGGGCGGCGCGCGGGGCTGTGGGCGGTGCTGGGCAACGAGACGGGCGTGCTGCTGTGGGGGGTGGCGGCGGCGGTGGGGCTGTCGGCGCTGCTGGCGGCGTCGCGACTGGCGTATGAGGGGTTGCGGGTCGCCGGTGCGGTGGTGCTGGTGTGGTTCGGGGTGCGGGCGCTGTGGGGTGCGCGCCGCGGCGGTCCGGCCGCGGCGGCCGCGGGGGAGGATCTGCGCGATGAGCGGGGCGGTGGCGGTGCGGGGGCCGGGGCTTCGGGGTGGCGGTCCTACCGGCTGGGGCTGGTGACGAACTTCGCGAATCCGAAGGCGGGAGTGTTCGCGGTGTCGTTCCTGCCGCAGTTCGTGCCGGAGGGGTGGCCGGTCGCGGCGGTGCTGGTGGGGTTCTCGGTGCTGTGGGCGCTGATCGACCTGGTCTGGTACACGGCGGTGGTGTGGCTGGTGGGGTCGGCGCGGCGGGTGCTGGGGCGTCCGGTGGTGCGGCGGCGGCTGGACCAGGTGTCGGGTGTGGTGCTGGTGGGGCTGGGCGTGCGGTTGGCGGCCGAGGCGCGCTGAGGGGCCTGCCGGTGCCGTCGCGGCGGTGCCTCGGTGAGTGCCGGGCGGTTGCTCTGGCGGGGGCGGCCGATTTGGCACTTTCTCATGATCACTTTTGGGGGCGGGCGTCGTAGCCTGGGGCGGTGACCTCACTGGATGGCCTCGCCGACCGCTATGTGGACGAGTTCGCCGCGCTGGACCCGTGCCTGGCGGCGATGATGGGGATCGCCGGGCAGGACGACCGGCTGACCGACTACGGGCCGGACGGGGTGGAGGCGCGTGCGGAGCTGACGCGGCGGACGCTGGCGGAGCTGGGCCGCGTGCCGGTGCGGGGCGAGGCGGAGCGGATCGCGGCGGCGGTGCTGCGGGAGCGGCTGGAGATCGAGGCGGCGCTGGACGAGGCGGGGGTGCGGGAGCAGTTCCTGGACACCACCGACGGGCCCGTCCAGCGGCTGCGGATGGCGCTGGAGCTGCTGGACCAGGGGGCGGACACCGACTGGGAGGCCGTCCGTGCGCGGATGGCGGCGCTGCCGGGGGCCTTGGCCGGGCTGCGGGCGTCGTTGGTGCGGGCGTGCGGGCGGGGCCGGGTGGCGGCGCGGCGGCAGGTGCTGCGCAGTGCCAGCGAGTGCGTGGGCACTCCGGCGTATCTGGCGGGTCTGGCGGCGCGGTACGGGGACGGGCCGCTGCGGGGGGCTTTGGAGGAGGCGTCGGCGGGGGCGTCGGCGGCGCTGGGGGAGTTCGCGTCGTTCCTGTCGGGGGAGCTGGCGGCGCGGGCGCCGGAGCGGGACGCGCTGGGCGCCGACCGGTACCGGCTGGGGGTGCGCGACTTTCTCGGGACGGACCTGGATCTGGCGGAGACGTACGCGTGGGGCTGGGAGGAGCTGGCGCGGGTCGAGTCGGAGATGGCGGGGGCGGCGCGGGAGATCCTGCCGGGTGAGCCGCTGCCGGCGGTGATGGCGGCGCTGGACGCCGATCCGGCGCACCGGGTGGGGGGCGCGGATGCGTTCCGGGGGTGGATCCAGGAGCTGGCCGACCGGGCGATCGCCGATCTGGACGGGGTGCACTTCGACATTCCGGGGCCGCTGCGGCGGATCGAGTGCCGGATCCCGCCGGTGGAGGCGGGGGTCTACTACCTGGCGCCGGCGGAGGACCTGTCGCGTCCGGGGACGGTGTGGTGGACGGTGCGGGACCCGTCGGCCGACATCGTGACCTGGACGGTGCCGACGACGATGTTCCACGAGGGGGTGCCGGGTCACCATCTGCAGCTGGGGGTGACGACGCTGAACCGGGGGCTGAACCGGTTCCAGCGGGTGTCGAGCGAGCTGCATCCGGGGCACTGCGAGGGGTGGGGGCTGTACGCGGAGCGGCTGATGGACGAGCTGGGCCACTATCGGGATCCCGCTCACCGGCTGGGGATGCTGGCGGGCGGGCAGCGGTTCCGGGCGGCGCGGGTGGTGCTGGACATCGGGTTGCATCTGGAGCTGCCGATTCCGGCGGGTGCGGGGTTCCACGAGGGGGAGCGGTGGACGCCGGAGCTGGGTTTCGAGTTCCTGCGGGGGCGCATGGGGCCCGATCCCGATGCGGCGGTGGCGTTCGAGATCGACCGGTATCTGGGGCGTCCGGGGCAGGCGATCGCCTACAAGCTGGGGGAGAAGGTCTGGCTGGAGGCGCGGGAGGCGGCGCGGCGCCGGGAGGGCGCGGGCTTCGATCTAAAGGCGTTCCATCGGCGGGCGCTGGATCTGGGGCCGATGGGCCTGGACCGGCTGCGCGCTGAGCTGGCGCGGTCGTGACGGGCGGTGCGGCGCGGGGCCCGGAGACTGAGGCGGGCCTGGCGGCGAGTCTGGGCCCGGGGAGGACCGGGCTGGCACGTCGGATCAGGGCGGGCTCGTGACGGGTCGGCGCGCGAGATCAGACAGGGTCAGACGGGTTCGGAGGGGTTGAGGCGGGCTCGGGTGTGGCTCTCCAAGGCTTCGACGCCGGTTTCGCGGAGCCAGCGCCTCTGGTTGGGGCGCTGCCAGTCGGACCGGGAGGTGTCGGCCGTGCTCAGGACGCCCGCGCCGGCCGCGTCGCGTGCGCCGGCCGCGTCGCCGGCCACGGAGTCGGTGATGTCGTCGGATCTGCCGATGTGGCAGGCGCGCTCGTCACCGGGTTCGACGATGGTCTTGTGGTAGCGGGGCGGCCACCGCAGCAGCAGGCGGCGGCCGCACGTGGGACAGGCCCATTCCTCCAGCCCGGTTTCCCCGGTCCGGACGCGGCGCAGCTCGTGGGTCCGGTACAACTTGCCTCTCCTCGCCGGTCGGCTGAGTTCCGGCCAATGTTCGTGCGTTAGTGATTTCCCGCGCCCAGCAGGTTAAACGACACGGCAAGCGTCTTTAAGGTCGATGATGAGCCACACTCGGCACGTCCATAATCCGGATCTGTCGCCGGTGACGGCGGCCCGGCCGGACCGCACCACCGCATCGGGGCACCGGGGCCACCGGATCGGGGCGCCGCGTCAGGTGAGGGCGCGGCGCACGGCCTCGCCGATCCGCGCGACGGCCTCGGCGGGGCGGCGCGCGAACGTCCCCCACCCGAGGAAGCCGTGGTCCAGGCCCGTTCCGGGGACGAGCACCACGGGCACCCCGGCCTCCCGCAGCCGCGCCGCGTGCGCCTCGGCCTGCGGGCGCAGCCGGTCGTGCTCGGCGGTCGCGATCATCGCCGGGGGCAGGCCCGACGGGTCGGGGTCCAGCAGCGGCGACACGCGCGGATCGGTGCGGTCGGCGCCGCGCAGGTAGGCGTCCAGGGCGCGGCCGATGCCCGAGGGCGGGAACCGCAGCCCGTCGGGGTCGGGCAGCGGCGGCGGGACCTCGCGCAGGTCCAGCGCCGGGTACAGCAGAACCTGCAGCGCGGGCCGGGCCGGGCCAGCGGCGCGCAGCAGGCCGGCGGCCGCGGCGGCGAGCTGGCCGCCCGCGCTGTCCCCGGCCACTCCGATCCGGGCGGGGTCCAGGCCGAGGCGGTTCGCGTCGGCGGCGACCCCGGTGACGGCGGCGACGGCGTCGTCCAGCGCGGCCGGGAACGGGTCCTCGGGCGGGCGCCGGTACCCGGCCGACACCCACGCGACGCCGCTGGCCGCCGCCAGTGCCCGCACGACGGGGTCGTAGGACTCGACGTCGCCGAGAACCCACCCGCCGCCGTGGAAGTACACCAGCGCCGGCGCCGGGCCGTCCCACGCGGGCCGGTAGAGCCGGGCGGGGATCGGGCCCGCGGGTCCGGGCAGCGTCAGGTCGGCCATGGTGTCGACGGGCGGGCGCGGGGAGCGGGCGAGGTCGGCGGCGTGCTCGCGGCGTGCGTCGCCGACCGTGCGGCCCGTCCCGCCGGGTGTGGCGAGGCGGGCCCGCAGGAACGCCAGGTACTCCGGATCGCGGCCCATCAGCCCTCCTCGGCACCGAGCCTACGACCCGCGGGGAGACCCGCAGGGCCTGCGCCGCACGCCGCGGCGGGCGGGCGATCGGATGGGTCGGGACAGCTCAGAAGGGTCGGGGAAGGTCAGAAGGGGTAAGTGGCGATCTCGCCGCGGACCGTGACCCACTGCGTCTCGGTGAACGCCTCGATGTTGGCGTCCGGGCCGCCGAACCGCGAGCCGTTGCCCGAGGCCCCCACCCCGCCGAACGGCACGACCGGCTCGTCGTTGACCGTCTGGTCGTTGATGTGGACGAGCCCCGCAGGGATCGCGTCGGCGATCTTCATGGCCTGCCCGACGTCGCCGAGGATGCCCAGCGACAGCCCGTACTCGGTGGCCGACGCCAGCTCCACCGCCTCCTGCGGCGTGGAGAACGGCACCACCGGCGCGACCGGGCCGAACACCTCCTGCGCGTAGGCGGGCATGTCGGGCGTCACCTCGTCCAGGACGGTCGGGCGGTAGAACAGGCCCTCGTGGGTGCCGCCCGCCGCGAGCCGCGCCCCGGCGGCGACCGTCGCCCTGACCAGTTCGTCGACGTGGGCGAGCTGCCCGGCGTCGATGATGGGGCCGAGCGCGACGGGCCCGGCCGCCGGGTCGCCGACCGGGAGCTTGTCGGCCTTGTCGGCCAGCGCCGCCACGTACTCGGCGTGCAGGCTCTCGTGCACCAGGTGCCGCCCGGAGGTCATGCAGATCTGCCCCTGGTGCAGGAACGCGCCCCACGCGCCCGCCGACACCGCGTCGGCGACCCGCGCGCCCGGCAGCACGATCAAAGCGTTGTTGCCGCCGAGTTCCAGGTGGGCGCGCTTGAGGAGCCGCCCGCACACCTCGCCGATCCTGCGTCCGGCGGCGGTGGAGCCGGTGAAGGACACCACCCGCACCTCCGGCGCCTCCACCACCGCCTCGCCGGCCTCGCGCCCGCCCGGCAGCAGGTGCAGCAGCCCCTCCGGCAGCCCCGCCTCCTGGAAGATCCGCGCGATGCTGACCCCGCCGCACACCGCGGTGCGCGGGTCCGGCTTGAGAAGCACGGCGTTGCCGAGCGCCAGCGCGGGCGCCACCGACCGCATCGCCAGGATCAGCGGGAAGTTGAACGGGGAGATCACGCTCACCACCCCGGCGGGCCGGCGCCGCGCCAGGCTCCACCGCGGCTGCGCCGACGGCAGCACCAGCCCCTGCGGGTGCGAGGCCAGCGCCGCCGACTCGTAGCACAGGCTCGCGGCGAAGTGCGTCTCCAGCTCCGCCTTCGGCGGGATCGACCCGGCCTCCCGCACGATCCAGTCGCCGATCTCGGCGGCGTGCTCCTCGAACAGCCGGCCCGCCGCACGCAGCACCGCGGCGCGCTCCTCGTAGGTGCGGGCCGCCCAGTCGCGCTGCGCGGCCGCAGCGGCCCGCGCCGCGCGGGCCGCGTCCGCCGCGCGGGCCTCGCCCAGGGTGCCGAGCGTCCCGCCGGTCGCGGGCTCGGTCACCTCGAACACGCCGCCGTCCCCGGCCGCCGCCCAGCCGCCGTCGAAGATCTTCCCGGTCCACGCACCAGGGTCGAGCAACGTCATCGTTCCTCCTCGCAAAAGGGGCCCGCACAGAAACTCCCACCCTCGCCAGGCGCGGCGCACGCCAGACATCATCGTTCCGCTCAGTGGAAACCCGCCGGGCGGAAAACCCGTTGCGGCGCCTCCCCGCGCAGGGCAGTCTGATCGCACGGCACCCGCACGGGCCCTGCGAGGACGGGCCCCGGCGTTGGAAGGGAGGGACGGGACATGACCCGATGTCGCCGCGCACGCACCGCGCCCCGGCCCCGTCCCGCCGGCCGGACGTCCCGCTGACCCCGGCGTCCCCGTCCGCTCCTCGTGAGGGGGCGGCTCCGTATCTCTTCTCTCCGTATCCCCTTCTCCGGTCCGCGAGGGCCGGCCCCCTGTGACGCCGTGGCCGAGTGGTTCAGGCGGCGGTCCGCAAAACCGTCTCACGTGGGTTCGAATCCCACCGGCGTCTCCCGTCCCGCCCCCGCTGTCACCCTGGGGGCGGGACCTCGACTCCCCGTAGCTCAGCGGACAGAGCGCCGGCCTCCGAAGCCGGAAGCCGCAGGTTCGATTCCTGCCGGGGAGACGCGGCCGCTCCGCGCCGCACGCCGGGGGCGAGCGGCCCGGCCGCGCGCAGGTCAGCGGCCCCCGAGCGCTTCCGCCCCGAGCGCCGGGCCCGGCGCGGGCGGCCACACGAACGCGTGGGCGTACCAGGCGCCCGCGTCGCCGCGCACGGGCCGCCTGCCGTAGGTGACGGCGATCGCGG
The DNA here is from genome assembly GCF_040653175.1 of Actinomadura sp. NPDC048032. Lineage (NCBI taxonomy): Bacteria > Bacillati > Actinomycetota > Actinomycetes > Streptosporangiales > Thermomonosporaceae > Actinomadura > Actinomadura sp. NPDC048032. Next base: position 3,210 of record NZ_JBEZJP010000161.1, on the reverse strand, counting down.
CGACGTTGCGGCCGCGCTCGGTTTCCCCGCCGACCTCTCCGCCGGGCGCGTCACCGGGGGCGTCGCCGGGTCGCAGGATCTCGCCCAGCAGCAGCCGGACCGGCTCGTGCAGCTCCAGCCGCAGCACCAGCGACCCGCTCCGGCTCGCCCCCGCCCGCGCCACCGCGTCCTGGATCAGCGGCGCCAGCCGGTCGGTCAGGCTCGCCGACGCCGGGCCGAGCCCCCACACGCGCAGGGCGCCCTGCACGATCCCGCGGACGCCGGCCACCGCGGCCCGCCCGCTCGGCAGCGGCCACCGGCCGCTGTGCAGGGCCGGTCGCGGAGTGTCCTGGGTGGGAACGACGGTCATGTGCCCCTCCGATCACGAACGAGCTGCGGGCTTTGAGCCCCCCGGGCCGGCCGCGCCGGCCCGAACGCAATCGTCACCTCGCCGGGTTCGTGCCCCGCCCGCCCCCGCTCATGCGCCCCCTCCCGCCGATCGCCGCCCCGCTCGACCGGGCCGCCCGACCCGAGGGGGCGGGGCGGTCAGGAACGGGCGGGCAGGGCGCCGGCGATGCAGTCCAGGACGCGTTCCAGCCCGTACCGGAACTGCTCGTCGCCGGACATGTGGGGCAGCTGCGCGTCCTTCACGATCCGCTCGAACATCGGGTACCTGCCGGTGTCGAGCAGCTCGCGGACGTAGGGGGCGCTCTGCATCATCCAGCGCTCGGGCGTCATCCCGCTCTGGCGCATCTCGCGCATCCACTCGATCTCGCCGCGCACCGTGCGCTCGACGTAGCCGTTCAGCATGTCCAGCAGGATGAGGATGTCGTCGATCGGGATCCCGACGTCCAGGGCGCCGGAGGCGAACTCCAGCAGCCGCAGCCGGTTGGGGCCGAACGTGGCGCGCGGCCGGTGCAGGCCCACCAGCCAGGCGTGGCCGCTCCACACCGCGCGGGTGTTCTCGGCGATCAGCGTCAGGTCGGCGCGCCAGTCGCCGCTCGGCCGCTCGGGGATGTCCATCTCCAGCAGGACGTGGTCGACCATCAGGTCGATCAGGTCGTCGCGGGAGGGCACGTAGCGGTACAGCGACATCGCGCCGGTGCCCAGGTCGGCGGCGATGCGGCGCATCGAGGCCGCCTCCAGTCCCTCGGCGTCGGCGATGCGGATCGCCGCCTCGGTGATCTGGGCGCGGCTGTAGGCGGGGCGCGGCCCCCGGCCCTGCCGCTCGGGGACCGACCAGATGCTGACGTGCTGCTCGCCGCCTGTCAACGGACCTCCTCGTGACTCTCCCGAGCATCCTAGTTGCGTACGTCGTACTCAGTTGTCTACCGTAGCTGCGTACAACGTACCCAGAGGAGGGGTTGTGACCGACGAACCGATCGTGTTCGCCGAGGGGCTGCGCAAGCGCTTCGGCGACACCCAGGCCCTGGACGGCCTCGACCTGGCCGTCCCCGCCGGCACGGTCTGCGGGGTCCTCGGCCCCAACGGCGCGGGCAAGACCACCGCCGTGCGGATCCTGGCCACGCTCGCCGACGCCGACGCCGGGCACGCCCGCATCGCCGGCCACGACGTCGCCCGGGACCCCGACCGGGTCCGCGCCCGCATCGGCCTGGCCGGCCAGTACGCCGCCGTCGACGAGAAGCTCACCGGACGCGGCAACCTGCGCATGTTCGGCCGCCTCTACCACCTGCCCCGCCGCGAGGCCCGCCGCCGCGCGGACGAGCTGCTGGAGCGGTTCGGGCTCGCCGACGCCGCCGACCGGCAGGTCGCCGGCTACTCCGGCGGGATGCGCCGCCGCCTCGACCTGGTCACCAGCCTGATCCTGCGGCCCCAGGTGCTGTTCCTGGACGAGCCCACCACCGGCCTGGACCCCCGCAGCCGCGGCGAGATCTGGGACGCCGTCCGCGGCCTGGTCGCCGAGGGCACCACCGTCCTGCTCACCACCCAGTACCTGGACGAGGCCGACCGGCTCGCCGACGACATCGCCGTCGTCGACCACGGCCGCGTCATCGCCACCGGCGCCCCCGACCGCCTCAAGGCCTCCGTCGGCGACCGCCTCGACGTCGTCCTGGACGACCCCGCCGCCGCCGGCCGCGCCGCCGCGCTCCTGCGCACCCTCACCGGCAGCCACCCCGCCCTGGAAGGCGAACGCCTCTCGGTGCCGCTCACCGCCGGCTCGGTGCGCCTGGCCGACGTCGTCCGCGAACTCGACCGCGCCGGCATCACCGTCGGCGACGTCGGGCTGCGCCGCCCCACCCTCGACGAGGTGTTCCTGCGCCTCACCGGCAGCACCCCTGAGACCGACACCTCTGAGACCGACACCCCTGAGACCGACACCTCCGAGACGGGCGCCGTCCGCACCGCCGAGCCCGCCGAGCGCAGCCAGGAGACCGTCCGATGACCGCCCTCACCGCCCCCGACTCCCGCGCCGGACGCCTGCGCTGGGCCCTCGCCGACGGCCTCACCCTCATCGGCCGCGAACTCGGCCGCATCCGCCAGGAACCCGGCGAGCTCATCGCCGCCCTGATCTTCCCCGCGGTCATGGTCGTGCTGTTCGGGTACGTGTTCGGCAGCGCCATCTCCGTCCCCGGCGGGGGAAACTACCGCGAGTACCTGATGCCCGGCCTGTTCGCCATGGTCACCTTCACCTCCACCATGGCCGTCACCATGCGCGTCGCCACCGACGCCTCCCGCGGCGTCATGGACCGGTTCCGCTCCATGCCCATGGCCCGCTCCGCCGTCCCGTTCGGGCAGACCGGCGCCGAGATCCTCAACGGCGTCCTCGCCATGGTCATCATGGCCGCCGCCGGCCTGGTCGTCGGATGGCGCGCCCACGACGGCCTATGGCAGACCGCCGAGGCCTTCCTGCTGCTGGCGCTGATGCGGTACGCGCTCAGCTGGGCCGGCTGCTACCTCGGCCTGGTGGTGAAGAACGAGCAGACCGCCGACCAGCTCATCCCCCTGGTCTTCCCGGTCACCATGCTGTCCAACTCCTTCGTCCCCACCGCAGGCATGCCGAAGGTCCTGCAGGTCATCGCCGAATGGAACCCCGTCAGCGCCCTCACCGCCGCCTGCCGCGAACTGTTCGGCAACCCCGGCGCGCCCGCCGGCGACCTGGCCTGGCCCCTCGCCCATCCCGTCCCCGCCACGATCGGCTGGGCGCTGCTCCTGCTCGCGGTGTTCGCGCCGCCGCCCCGAGCGGAGCCCTCCTCCGGCCGCACCGCCGCC
>NZ_JBEZJP010000160.1:0-15741 GCF_040653175.1 Actinomadura sp. NPDC048032 | reverse complement strand
ATCGACGCCGGCGCCTTCGACCGCTGGCACATCATCGACGCCTACTCCGACACCATCGAGTCGATCTTCCACATGTACGACGGGACGACGACGCAGCCCGCGACGGCCGCGATGACGATGCCGGCGGAGATCCGGATGAAGAGCTTCCGTCCGCCGGGGGTCTCAGGGCCGTCGTAGGTGCTGAGGAAGACGCCGCCGATGGCGCCGATGATGCCGACGACGACGCTGACGATGGCCTTGAGGGCGAGGTAGTCGAAGTCGCCGGACTCGAAGGGGTCGGCCCCGGTGCGGTGGTGGTCGGCGAGGAAGACGGCGAAGTTCAGCCCCTCGATGACGCCTCCCAGGATCGCTCCGGCGAGGGCGCCCACTGCGTTCGAGACCAACTGAGGCTTGATCATGGTGATCCCCTGTTTGGGTCGGGGTGCGCGTGCCTGGCACGTGCACCAAGGTCGTTTGTTGAGCGTTCGTGGCTTGGCCACGGTTCTGGGACCTACCGTACCGAGCGCGGCCCTGAGCGCCGATCGAGCCGTGGCTCCGGCGGTGCGGACCGATCGCGGATCAGACGAAGACCGCGCGGATGTCGCCGCCGAAGTAGCCACTGCCCGCGTAGGCCCAGGAGATCGCGGGAGCGTCCACGACGGGTCCGCCGATGGTGGTGCAGTGTCCCGGACCGCACGCCGTGCCGACGACGTAGTAGCGGCCCGCGTCGCAGTTGACGCCGATGCGCTTGCCGTCCGAGGACCGGTACGTCGAGCAGACGATCCTCTTGCCGGCCTGCCCGACGGCCTGGACGGTCGGGGCGGCGTGGGCGGGAAGAGCGGTCAGGGTGGTCAGCCCTGCGAAGGAGGCCGCCGCGGCCGCGAGTGCGGCCACAGCGAGTCGCGTGCTCGCGATCATGGCATGTCCTTTGTCGGAGTCCGGATGGCGTCAGTCGTCCGGGGCTCGCCCGGGTCCGGTGCGCGTGCACGTCGGACGACAGTGCCATCACCTAAAGTTCCTGTTCGAACGCATAGAGTAATTGATGTCGAGCGGGACGGACATCCGGGTAAACGCGTACAAGCAGGGGTGCGGAGTCGCTGACCGCGATGCCTGTCGATCGCGGTCAGGCCTGCGCCAGAACCAGCAGTTTGCTCGAGGGCGGCGTGGTCAGGGGAGGGACGTCCGACTCCGGTGTCAACGCTGTGAGCGCCGACAGAGCACTGGAGAGGTGGTGCGCCAGCTGGTAGTCCTCTTTAGCCCCCTTGTTGCGGAGGATCGCCGCGAGGAGGGAGGTGACCGCCAGCACCATGTCGCTCTGCCTGGCACGGCGGCTCTGGCTCCACAGCGACGCGGCCAGCCGCGTCGCGTTCCCGATCAGCTCCGCGACCTCCTGATTGCCGACCGTGTTCGCGCGGCTCAGGGCCGCTTCCAATGCCATGCCGGGATCGTGGGCGGGTGATGTGGCGTAGACGCGTTCGAGTTCTCGGTGGAGGAACCCTTCCAACGACAGCGTCCTGCTCCGGTTCCTCCGGGAACGCGCGGGCTCCATGCTCGCGGCCGCTTCGAACGAGCGCCGCAGCGTGAGGCATGCCGACGCTGTGCCCACTGCGGCGTTCATGCCCAGCCTGCCCAGGTCACCCGCGAAAACGAGGCGTGCCAGGGTCAGGACGTGAGCGAGGTCCTGACCGGGAACGCCGGAACGAGAGGTTCGGACGGCGCGGATCTCGACAAGGGCGAGGGCGTGGTTCCGGGCGGCCTGCAACGCGTAGTAGAGGTCATGGGCGAGGTCGACCGTCGGCTTGGGTTCGGTGGAGGAAGCGATCTCGCGAAGATGCTCGGCACTGCTGAGAACCTCGTCGAACTCCGGCCCGATGAGGTCGCTGTAGCTGTCCAGGGCGGCGGGGCTGTAGCGGGAGGGAGGGAGGAGCCCGATCAGTCCCTGCTTTATTCTCCCTGCGACGTGCCCGAAGCGGTGGCTGCGCGAGACCCGCTTGAGAACCGTCGCGAAGTTGTCGGCGGCGGTCAGGGCGCGGCCGAGGTCGATGACGGAGGCCCAATCAAGGTCTTTGAGAGACAGCCTGAGGGCGTGAATGGTGCCGGACAGGTTGTCGAGAGGGAGGGGGTGGGCGAGTTCGCGTGCCAGGAGGGGATAGGCGTGGAAGATGTCGGGGGCGTGACGGGGGAGGAGAGCGGAGAGAGCGGAGAACAGTGCGGCGGAGTCGTCCCCGCCGCCCTGGGAGGCCGGTCGGAGCTCGGGCCCCATGTCGAGGCCGAGGTCCTGGGCGAGGTCGAGGGCGTGGGCGAGAGCGCGGTGGCGCAGGCCGTCGAGATCGTCCGCGTCGGCGGGGAGGTCTTCGAAGCCGAGTTCGGCGGCGCGCTTCAGGGCGCGATCGCGCATCGGGTAGAAGAGCACTCCACGGGCGAGGCCGAGGTCACGGGCGAGGTCGAGGGCGTGGATCAGCCGGTCCCCGGCCTTGTCGAGGTCGCGAGGTCTTCCGAAGGCCAGCAGGCTGACGAAGACGCTGGGCGCCCTGGCCGGGAAGAGCCGGAAGAACACGTGGGTCTGCTGGAGGATGCGGGCCGGGTAATAGCTCACTTGCCGCACGTTGGGGTCGTGTGCGAAGCCGGCCGGTGAATCGGGGACGAGCCGCGCCTGCCCGTACTCGTCGGCCCAGTCCTCGTCCGCGGCGTAAAGGATCACGGGGGTGCCGCTTCCGGGGCTCCTGGTGTACAGGTCCAGGTCGAGGACCTGACGCGCCTCGGCCGGGGTGGGCAGGCGATAACCGGTCCCGTCGCTGAACAGGATGTTGAGCCAGGCGAGGAAGTCCTTGATGTCCCTTGTCCACAGGTCGCCGGACACGGAGTCCGGCCCGGCGCCGGTGCGGGCGACGAAGCGCCTCCAGAGATCTTCTGGGACGGGGGCGGCGCAGATACGGGTGCCGTCGTCCAGAACATGGGTGTCGTGCAGGGCCCGCGCGGCGACGACTCCGTCCAGCAGGCGCCTCTCCCCGAGGTCGCTCGGCGCGGTCCTCAGGAGAAGGTCAAGGCGGCTCCGCAGGTCGGGATCGAGTTCGCGGGCCTCGTCCGCGCAGGCGTAGGCGAGGCTGAGCGCGGTGACCGTCCGGTCCTCCAGGCAGGCTTCGACGATGGGGCCGGCGTCGGCGCGGGCGACCCAGAGAAGTGTGACCTCCCGCCACCAGGGATTGCCGACGTTGTCGACGAGGAGCTGGCGTCGGGACGCGTGCGCGGGCACGAGCGTGGAGGCCAGGTACTCCTGCAAGGTGAGGTGCGCGAAACCGTAGCGCCCGTACTGGTGCTCCAGCAGCAGGCCGCTGCGTTTGACATTGAGGAGGAAGGCCGCGGGAGTGATGTCCGGCGCGGTCCGCTCCAGCACGGTGCGTATCGCCCGCCCGGCGTCTTCGGCCGGGATGTCGCGCAGCTCGCGCCGCATCATGTACCAGGCCAGTTCCTGGACGACGCGTTCCCTCTTCTCCCCGCTCAGGCCGTCCATCTCGGGGTCGGTGAGCCGCTTGGCCTCCTGGCGGCGGTGGAGGAGGACCTGGCACACCTCCTCGTAGAGCGCGACCCGGCTGCCCGGCAGGCTGCCGCGGTAGCGGTGCACGTTCGCGATCATGGTGAGCAGCAGCGGGTTCGAGGCCAGGTCGAAGAGCGCGGGTCCATTGCTGATCCGCCGGAACAGGTCGTCGGCGGCCTGCGCTGCGAGCCGGTCGATTTCCTTGGGGTCGCCCTCCCGGGAGCGGTGCTCGATGGCCCGGTACCAGGAGTGCAGGAAGGCGCGGATCTGCCGGCCGGTGAACCGCTGCACCTGGAGGACGTCGGCGCGGGACAGCCGGTTGCCGTCATACCCGAGAGGGCGGGACGTCACCGCGAACGCGTTGGCCGGGTAGCGGCTGATCTGGTCTTCCACCCACTGCACCACACGGCTGCGATCCTCCGAGTCGGCCACCTCGTCCAAGCCGTCCAGCAGGACCACGCACCTGCCCCGCGTCAGCTGCTTCTCCAGCCACTCGGCCGAGACGGCGCCGCCCAGCCAGGGCGCGGTCACCGCGATCCGCGCCAGCCCCTCCGGCCCCCCGGCCGCGATCGCCCTGCCGTGGTCGCGCAGATAGAGCAGGACGGGAAGCCGGCGCCGGCGCCGCCAGCTCGGCCATCGGCGTTCCACGATCTCCAGCGCCGTGTGCCGGACCAGCGTCGTCTTCCCGGACCCCGCGGCGCCGAGGACGGCGAGCACCCGCCCCGGGGCCAGGAAGGACGCCAGCGACGCGCGCCGCCCTGCCTCCGGGGAGGACACCGAACCGATGCCGGTATCGGCGACGGCCTCGGTCACCGGCCTCGGCCGCAGCATCACGTCGACGTAGACCTGACGGGTGCGCAGCACGTACTCGGCCTGGGTGACCAGCCCTATCGTCTCCATCTGGTCGACCGCCGAACGCATCCGCCGCAGATACCCGCGTCGTGACCCTTTCCTCCGCCCTCTCGATGGGGGAGGAGAAGCGGCCGTTTCCTGGGAGGGCGCGGCCGCTTGCGGGGCCGCCTCGACCAGCGCGCCTAAGACCGTGGCCACCAGCGCCAGGTATCCCCAACTCCAGCTCAGCTTGTTGTCGTTGAGGACTTGGTTGATCGCCACGCCTATCACGACCGTCAGCGACGCCCCGAGCAGAACATGCCCCGCATATCTCAGCCTGCGCACAGCAGTAAGCCCCCAGCCGCTCGACGTCAAGCCCGGCAGAACCACTCAACTGTGCTGTACCGCAATTCGGCGGACGAGTCGCGAAACCGGCCGCTGTCGGCCGCCGTCGGCGCGTCAGGTGAGCAGGTCCTCGGGGCTGGTGGCGGTCGGGAAGCCGGTGCTGGCGCCCCACATCTCGGCGAAGCGGCCGTTCTCGAAGCGGAAGATCTCGAACAGTTCGGGGCGCGCGGCGCCGGCGGGGAGGGCGAGGCCCTCGACGGCCGAACGGACGGCGGCCCTGTCACCGTCGACCAGGATGTCCTGGGCGACGACCCGGATACCGGGGAAGCGGGCGACGAGCACGCGCCAGGCCGCCGTGCCCGCCTCGATCCCGGCGCCGAGGGGGTGGCTGAAGAAGTCGGGCGCGTGCAGAGCGGCGGCCTCGTCGAACCGCCGGCCGTTGAAGCATTCCTGCATCCGTCGCACCAGGGCGCCGGCGTCCTCGCGGGTGGTCATCGGTGCGGTCTCCTCGTGGCCGGTACGTGACGAGCGGCGCGGAGCTAACCGGTGCGCCGCCCCGGTTAGCCCCCACGATATCCGGTGCGGTGCCCCGGTTGTGCTTCGCCGCGATGGGGCCGGTGGCAAAAGCGTAACCTGTAGGTTACGCTTTCACCGTGGACGACGTGGTGAGTGCGATCGCGGACCCGGTGCGCCGGGAGATCCTGGTCATGCTGCGCGGCGGCCGGCTCACGGCGGGGCAGATCGCCGGACACTTCGAGATCAGCAGGCCGGCGGTGAGCCGTCACCTGCGCGTGCTCCGGGAAAGCGGTCTCGTACGGGACGAACTCGTCGGCAGGGAACGGCTCTACGAGATCGATCCTGCGCAGCTGACCCCGCTCTCCGCGTGGCTCGCCCAGTTCGTCCAACCCCACGGCTGGACGCACCGCTTCGACGCGCTGGAGACGGAGGTCCACCGGACCCGCCGCGAACGCCGTGGCTCCGGCGCCCCCGAAGAGAAAAAGGAGAACACCGCATGAATCCCCGACCCACCGGCAGGCTGGTTCGCGGCGCCACTGGAAGTGATCTCGTCCTGACCCGGTCGTTCCGGGCATCCGTCGAGGACGTCTGGGCCAGCGTCACCGAGCCCGAGCGCACGGCGCGCTGGTTCGGTCCGTGGAAGGGCGACGCCGCGCCGGGCCGGACGATCCAGGTGCAGATGGCGTTCGAAGACCAGGCGCCGTGGTGCGACATGCGCATCGAGGCATGCGAGCCTCCGCGGCGGCTGGCCCTCTCGGCGACGGACGAGTTCGGTACCTGGCGCATCGAGCTGCTGCTGTCCGAAGAGGACGGTTCGACCCAGCTGCGGTTCGTGGAACATCTCGACAAGGAGGAGCAGATCGGGGAGAACGGTCCGGGCTGGGAGTACTACCTGGACAGGCTCGTGGCCGCGCGCGACGGCTCCCCCGAGCCGGACTTCGACGCCTACTATCCCGCCATGAAGCCGTACTTCATCGACCAGATCAAGCAGGACCCCGCCCGCTGACCGGCGCTCCCGGGCGTTCGGCCGGGACGGAAGAAGACGGTACGGGGGGCCTGGCAGGCCAGGCCCCCCGTGAGCGAGACCTGGTGGGTGCCAGGCCCGCGGGTGAGTCAGTCGTCGGTGCGGGCGACACCGGCGACGAGCCCAGCAGCGAAGCTGCAGAGGCTGATGAGGAAGTCGCCGGGAGAGATGAAGCCCTGAGGGCCGACCGGGCCGTGGACGGCGATGCCGATGGCGGCCAGGGCGACGAACCCGATGCAGGCGACGACTCCGACGATGACGGCGCCACCGGCGGTCCAGAGGACGATCTTCCGAACGCCGGTGCCGGTGAGGGCGCCGAGGACGGCGCTGACGACGCCGAGGGTGCCGATGAGGCCGCAGACGGCGCCGATGCCGGCCCCCTCGATGACGCGGTTGAGAAGGAAGTCGAGGTAGCGGAACGCGAAGGCGTCGATCTCGTGGCGGTGGTGGAGGTCGGCGATGAAGGCGAGGTAGTCCAGGCCGTCGATGAGGCCGCCGACGACCGCACCGGTGACGACGCCCAGGGCGAGCGAGATCGGCAGACGCGCTTTCGTCGAGATCCGCCGGAACGTGTCCCGCGAGATCAGTAAGAACCTGTCCATGTCGGATTCCCTCTTTGGTCGAGGTGCGCGTGCCTGGCACGTGCACCGGGGTTGTTTGTCGATGGCTCGTGGTTCTCCACGGCCGTGGGTCTTACCGTGCCGAGCGCGGCCTTCCCGGCAAACGACTGGTGCGTCCTTTCGCCTCCCCTGAGCCGCGGTCCGGCGGATCGCGGAGGATCCGGTGCGGCGCCCCGGTTAGGCTGGGGGGCGACATGTCCAGACGGCCACCTGACTCCGAGCCCTCGGCGGTCCCGCGGCGCGACCGGGGGCTGCGGGCCGATGCGCGCCGCAACCGCGAGCGGGTCCTGCGGACCGCTCAGCGGCTGTTCGCGACGGAGGGGCTGGGCGTCTCGCTCGACGAGATCGCCCGCCGCGCCGGCGTCGGCCCCGGCACCGTCCACCGGCACTTCCCGGCCAAGGAGGAGCTGTACCTCGCCGTCGCGATCGACATGCTGGAAGGGCTGATCGCAGAAGCGGAGGCGCTCGCCGCCGCCGGCGACCCCGAGGCCGTCTTCACGCTGCTGGCCCGGATGGTGGCCGCGGGCGCCGAGAACGCGGCCGTGAAGAGCGCGCTCGCGGCCGCCGAGTTCGACCTTCGCACCGCCGCCCCGGACGTCGCGAACGACCTCACCCGCCACGTGGCCGACCTGCTCGGCCGCGCGCACGCGGCCGGAACGGTGCGCGACGACGTCACCGCCGACGAGGTGATGGCCCTGGTCGCCGGCGCCTTCGCCGCGATCCGCCACGCCGGCGCGGAAGCCGACCCGGACCGATCAGCTCGCATCGCCCAGCTGATCCTGGACGGCCTGCGCCCCCCGACCCGGTGAACGCCGAGGGGGCCGATAGGGCCCCCAGCTCCGTTGATAGGGCCCTAGGGCCCTGAAGGGGATCGCCTTCTCTTTTCTAGCCTTCGGAAGGCAAAGTGACCCAAGAAAAGGGAGACCCCGGCCGCAGCCCGGCCAGGCGCGGGGCTTGTTACCACGGCACCCCGTTCAGATCGATGAAGAATCGCTCCAGCAAGCGCCTCTGGGTGTACATCGACATGAAGTGCAGAGGCAACCTCTATGAGGTCGTCCGGCCCGGCGCTTCTGTCAAGAAGTTCTACCGGGGCGGGAACAGGGGGAGTTGCAAGGTCAAGTGGGCCTCGTCCGGCAGAAGGCCGCCGCCGTGCGCGGTTTTCTGCCGGACGGTTGAACCCCGGGCGAGGTTGGCGCGTCGGTAGGGGGCGTAGATCGACGAAGGGAACAGGATGCTCAATCTGGACGGGTGGAACGCGATCGACGGCGTGCTCAAGGCGCGGTACGGGGACGCGGCGCGGCTGGAGTGGGACGCTCCCATGCCGTACCGGCCCGCCGGGCCGGTGCCGATGGGGCGGTTCGTCACCAACACGATCGCGATCTATCCGCGGGACGAGCCCGTTCCGCACTGGCATCTCGTCGGGTACGCGCTGACGGCGCCGTACGAGGAGCGCGGGTACGAGTTCACGTTGCGGGTGCCGCGGCGGCCGGAGGAGACGGAGGCGCCGAACTGGGCGCTGGCGCAGCTGGAGCACCTGGCGTCGTACGTGGTGAGGAGCGGCAACGACTTCCAGGTGGGGCACTACATCGAGTTCCCCGACCCGCTCGACCCCGAGCGCCCGGACTCCGAGCTCCGGGCCGGGGGGCTGGTGCTGGACCCGGAGCTCGGGCGGGCGCGGACGGAGCTGGGGGAGATCACCTTCCTGCAGTTCGTCGGCCTCACCACCGACGAGCTGCACGCGGCGCAGGCGTGGCATGTGGACGGGCTCGTGGAGGCGATGGCCCCGCACCTGCCGATGCTGATCACCGACCTCGGCCGGATGTCGCTGGCGGACCTGCCCGACGTGGCGCGGGCGGTCCGCGAGGGTTCGGCGCGGGAGGGCGCCGGGACGGGGTTCCTGTTCTTCCAGCGGCTGGCCGCCGACACCTCGGACGGGGTCACGCTGGAGCTCGGCGTCCAGCACGTCTCGCAGTTCACCAAGGTGCTGCCGGGGCGGTTGCCGCACGGGAACCCGCTGATCCTGCGCGGTCCGGGGGAGCCCGTCGTGTTCCTCCCGGGGCGGGAGTTCCGCCACTCCCGCACCGGCGAGGCACTGGAGATCACGATGCCGGACGGAGTGGCCCGCGCCGTCGCCGAGGCCGTCCGGCCGAGGCCCGGGACGTACCGGGTCGGGCCCCTGACGGTGAACGTGGTCGACTAGGGCGCGGCCCTCGGACCGGCCGGCGACGGGGCGATCGCCGGCCCCGGGAGATCTTCCCTGATCCTGCCGCGTGCAGATACGAGGTTTTGACAGGACGCGGTAGGGAGATTTCCCCCGCATGGCGGCCCAAGAATGGCTTTCAAGGTCTTCTCCTCCGCGCCGGAGCCGGGATAGCTTGCGGACATGCCCTGAACTCCAGAGACATGATCCAATGCGCCCACCCTCGGTCGAGGCGGGCATGGGAGGCGGCGGAGATGGCGCCCGTAACGCTTTTCGTGAGAGATTTCGTCCATAACAAGAAATCGTTGTACGCGATCACTGCCGACGGTCGTCTCGCACAGATCTGGGACACCGACAGATGGAACGTCGACTTCCCGCTCGACGGCACGGCCCAGCCGGGCCTGCGCTTCAACACCGCGCCAGGGGTCATCCCGAGAGAGATCGGGAACAACAAGAAGCTGCTCTACGCCGTGACGGACGACGGGCGGCTCGCGCAGGTCTGGGACACGGACAGATGGAATCTCGACTTCCCCGCCGACCTGGCGGGGGAGCCGGGCTTGCGTTTCGACGACGGGACTCCTGCCGCACTCAGCGGGAACGCCGTGGCCGGCAAGAAGATAGTGTGGCTGAGAAGCGACGCCCGGATGGCCCAGGTCGCGGACTCCTCGGCCTGGCGAGTCGGCTTCTTCGGGTTCCCGGCGGGCAACGAACGCTACACGGGAAACCCGGCCTTCTTCGGATCGCTTTTCGACATCCCCGATCTGGCCGACCTGCCCGCGGCGGGTCTCGTGGGGCTGTACGCCATCACGGCCCATGGGCGGCTGGCGCAGATAACGCGCGGCAACATCGACTTCCCGGCCGAACTCGCCGGCCACCCGGAACTCCGGTTCCAGGGAAGTCCAGCCGTTTTCGGAAGGGATGCCGTTCACAACAAGAAGTCGTTGTACGCGATCACCGCCGACGGTCGTCTCGCGCAGGTCTGGGACACCGACAGATGGAACCTCGACTTCCCCGTGGAGAAGACGAGCCAGTCGGGTCTGCGTTTCGGGGGCGATCCCGCTGTATTCGGAAGGGACGTCGCCGGCGACAAGAAGTCGATCTATGCGGTGACGTTCGATGAGCGGCTCGTGCAGATCTGGGACACCGACGGCTGGAACGTCGACTTCCCCGCGGAGCGCACGGACCAGCCGGATGTGCGTTTCCGGCAGACCCCCGCCGTCTTCGTGAGGGAGACCGCCGGCGACAAGAAGTCGATCTATGCCGTGACGTCCGAGGGCCGGCTCGCACAGGTCTGGGACACCGACAGGTGGAACATCGACTTCCCGGCCGAACTCGCCGGCCGGGAAGATCTGCGCTTCCGTGCGGAGCGATTCGTTCTGTGACGGCCGGCGGGCGGCTCCCGCAAGGTCCGCTAGCCGGGTTCGGCCGTGGTGTGGGGGAGGGCGACCATCGCCATGACGTGCTGCGCCGGGCTGCCCGGAGGGGCGTACAGGAGGAACGGGCGGCCCGGGGAGTCGGTGCGGATCTCGGCCTCGTAGAGGACGGCGACGCCCGCGCTGGACAGGTGCGTGACGCCGGTCAGGTCGACGGTGAGGGGCATGGTGCCGCCGCGGGTGCGCACGACCAGCTCCTCGCGCAACTGCTCGGCGGTGGCGGCGTCGACCGGGCCGTCCAGGCGGATCCGCGGGTTCCCCTCCGAGGGCTGGTCCAGGATCAGCAGCAGGTTCGGCAGGTCCGACAGGTCCGGCGCCGGCGTGACCTCGCCGGGGGTGAGCAGCCGCGCGGGACGGGTCAGCCGGTGCCGGACGGTCGCCGTCGTGCCGCGCGGGCCCGTCTCGACGTGCAGGTCGTCGGCGAAGTCGCTCGCCATGGCCAGGCCGCGTCCGCGGTCCTCGGTGGGCTGCCACGGCTCGCGCCAGTGGCCGTCGTCGGCGACCTCGATCTCGACGCCGCCGCGCCCGGTGCACTCGGCCCGGATCCGGACGGCGCCGGGCGTGCCGTCGTAGGCGTGCTCGACCGCGTTGGTGACGAGCTCGCCGATCGCGTGCCGCAGGAGGATGACGTCCTCGGCGCGGGCCCCGAGGTCGTACAGCCACTCGTCCAGGGCCTTGCGGGCGGCGGGGATCGCCTCCGACTCGGCCGGCAGGTCCAGCAGCAGCGGCGCGTGCGGCGCGGTCCGCTGCGCGGCCAGCAGCGCGATGTCGTCGTCGTGCCCGGACGTCCTGACCAGCAGTTCCAGCGTCTGCGTGGTGAGGCGGTCGACGGCGGCGAGCCAGTCCTCGCGCAGCGCCCGCCCGGCGGCGACGTCCGCGGCGACCTCCGCCAGCTCGACGGTCCCCGCCGCGACCTCCTGGCCCGGCCGCCGCACGATGCCGTCGCTGTAGAGCAGGAGCTGGTCGCCGACGGCCAGGCGGTCCTCGGCGAGCGGGAAGCCGGTCCCGGTGCCGAGCGGCCCGCCCCCGGACGAGCGCAGGTAGCGGGCGGGGCCCGCGGACGGGATCAGCAGCGGCGGCGGATGCCCGGCCGTGCAGTACGTGAGCCGCCCGTCCGCCGGGTCCACGGCGGCGACGCACAGGGTCGCCGCCCGCGCCGCCGGGAGGCGTTCGGCCAGCCGGTCGACGGCGGCGAGCGCCTCGGCGATGTCGCCGGTGAGGTCGAGCCGGTCTTCGAGGACGGCGCGGATCCGCCCCATCGCCGCCGACGCCTCGACGCCGTGCCCGGCCACGTCCCCGACCACGAGGGCCGTCCGGCCGTCCGGCAGGGGGACGGCGTCGAACCAGTCGCCGCCCGCGGCCGAACCGCCGCCCGCGGGCAGGTAGCTGCCGCCGATCTGCAGGCCCGGCAGGATCGGCAGGCCCGCGGGCAGCAGTTGCCGCTGGAGCACCCCGACGACGTCGGCGGGCTCGACCGGGCCCTCCTCGGCGGCCCGGCGCGCCGCCTGCCGCTCCCGCACCCGCTCGGTGACGTCCTGCGCGAACGCCACGAGCCGGACGACCTCCCCGGTCGCGGACTTCTGCGGGACGATCGTGCAGTCGATGTAGACGTCCTCGTCGGGGCCGGTCTCGCGGGGGAGCTGGAGCCGCCACTCGCGGGCCGTCACCGTCTCCCCGGTGCGGAACGGACGGTCGAACAGGTCGAACAGCTGCTGGGCGACGAGCTCGGGGAACAGCTCGGAGGCGGAGCGGCCGAGCACCTCGTCCCGCTCCACCAGCGCGCGGTAAGCGGCGTTGACCGCGACCAGGCGGTACTCGCCGGGGCTCTCGACCCCGGCGACGGCGGCCGGGATCGCCTCGAACACCTGGCGGACGGTCCGGGCGTCGCCGGTGAGCCTGTCCATGTCCTCGTCGCGTGCGGACTCTCGCATCAACCCTCCGGATGGTCACCTCCGTGCGTCCCTTTGTTTCCGACTCATCCGGGTTAACACCTTGTGACGCACTCGTTGCGCAAGCATCCGGTACCCGCTTGCGTCGAGGAGATTCATTCATACCCGGGGTGTTCCGCGCCAGGCCCGGCGCGTCCGCCGGGCCACGCCGGGACGCCGCCGGCGCGCGCCGCCTGGTCCTAGGCCGAACGGACCTCACCGGACGGGACCGCGGACCGACGCGGCCGACCGGGCCCGGCGACCAGCATGGACGCATGACCGCAGACCTCACCGCCGAGGCGGCGGCGCGACCGGCCGGGGCGAGGACCCCCGGCTGGGCCGCGCTGCTCGCCGCGTCGATCGGCCAGTTCCTCGTCGTCCTCGACATCTCCGTCGTCAACGTCGCCCTGCCGCACATCCGCGAAGGCCTCGGCCTCGGCGCGACGGGCCTTCAGTGGGTCGTCAACGCCTACTCGCTGACCTTCGCCGGGTTCCTCCTCCTCGGCGGGCGCGCCGCCGACCTGTTCGGCCGCAAGCGCGTCTTCATCACCGGGCTCGGCCTGTTCACCGCCGCCAGCCTCGTCGGCGGGTTCGCGCAGGACGGCGCCATGCTGATCGGCGCGCGCGCGTTCCAGGGCCTCGGGGCGGCGATCCTCGCACCCGTCACGCTGTCGCTCATCACCGGGACGTTCCCCGAGGGCCCGGCCCGGACGAAGGCGATCGCCATGTGGACGGCCGTCGGCACCGCGGGCGGCGCGACCGGCGGCCTCGTCGGCGGGCTGCTGACCGACTACCTGAGCTGGCGCTGGGTGCTGCTGATCAACGTGCCGGTCGGCGCGGCGGTCGCGGCCGTCGCCGCCCGCTGGCTGCGCGGCGACGGCGACGCGGCCGGGCGGCGCCGCCTCGACCTTCCCGGGGCCGTCCTCGTCACCGCGGGCGTGGGCCTGCTCGCGTTCGGCATCGGCGAGACCGGGGACCACGGCTGGAGGGGCGTGGTGCCGGTCGCGGTCGGCGTCGTCCTGCTCGCCGCGTTCGTCGCCGTCGAGGCGCGCACTCCCGAGCCGCTCGTGCAGTTGCGGCTGTTCCGGCTGCGCAGCGTCGCGGTCGGCAACCTCGCGACCCTCGTCGGGACGATGGCGGGCTTCGCGCTGTGGTACTTCCTGTCGCTCTACATGCAGAACGTCCTGCACTACAGCGCGGTCCGGACGGGCCTGTCGTTCCTGCCGCACACGGCGGGGATCATCATCGGCTCGCGGCTCGCGCCGCCCCTGATGGCCCGGATGGGCGCCCGGCGCCTCGCCGGCATCGGCGGGGTCATGGCCGCGGCGGGCTTCGCCTGGCAGAGCCTCGTGCTGGACTCCGACGGAACGTTCCTGACCGCGATCCTCGGTCCGGGCGCGACGATGGCCCTCGGCTTCGGCCTCCTGATGACCCCGCTGGTGGAGGCGTCGACCAGCGGCGCGAGCTCGTCCGAGGCGGGCGCGGTCGCGGGCGTCGTCAACACCTCCCGCACGATCGGCGGCGCGATCGGCCTCACCGTCCTCGGCACCGCCGCCGCGCACACCGGGCCGGACCTGGTGGACGGCTACGCGGCCGCCTTCCTCGTCGCGGCCGCGATCACCGCCGCCGGGACGGCCATCGTCCCGTTCCTGCCGCGGCCTCAGGGAGCGGCCCGGTCCGAGGAGCCCGCGACCGCGTGACGCACGGCCCCGGCCGCGACGACGGCGGTCATGCCGGGGCTTCCGGCCGCCATCCACTGGTCGCCCGCCCCGGTCGCGTTCCCCGCCCGGTGCTCGTGCACGGATCCACTATGGCCGCGTCGCGGGGGCGGCCAGTGAAACAGAACGGGCGCGCCGGAAGGCGCGCCCGTTTCTGTCAGAAGCGAGGAAAGCGAAAGGGCTGGTTTCATCTAAAGTATGAGAAGGAAGCCCCTTCATGGCCTCGCACGGCGATTTTAGCAGTCAGGCCGGGATGAGGTCACTCAGATTCTCCGGCGTGTAGACCGTGGAATCCTCGTGCAGGCCGTCAGGGCGTTCCAGGCCGATGAACGTGACCGGCTCGCCCGGCGCCGTGCCGTCCCAGACGGTCGTCTTCCCGGCGTCGAGCAGGTCCACCAGGTGGCGGACGGTCAGGTGGCGGCGTTCCACGATGCCGCGCAGCAGCGTCGACGTCGTCACGCGGTTGTCCTCCACCCGGTTGAAGTTCGTCGCGCCTCCCAGGTGCAGGTGCAGCCACTTGGCGCGCCACCGGCCGTCGTCGCCGCGCAGGAACACCAGCGGCAGCGCGATCCTTCCCGGCCCGCGCAGGTCCGACTTCATCCGGACGGTCCGCGCCTCGAACGGGCGCCCCCGCTGCTCCTCATCGCGCAGCATGAATCCGAAGAACGACTCCTCGACCTCCTCGAATCCCTCCCCGGAGAAGACGTTCACCTGCGGGACGACGAACCGGGCCCTGACTTTCGCCAGGGTCAGGTTGATGAACTCCGAGGCCCCTTCGGGCGCGTCGGTGATATCGCCAGAATGCTCTCCTGCCACGGTGCTGAGATTGGTGTAGGACAGCCATTCGGGGCTGCCGTAGTCCTGGTCGAGCATGAGCGCGGAAAGGTCGAAGTCCGTCCTGTGCTCGTGCTGCCGCCAGTAGACGAAGAACCGCAGCAGCTCGCCGTCGACCGGGGTCACCGACCCGCGCGGCAGGACGCCGAGCCCCTTCCCGGCGGCCTTCCCGCTGAGCGGCAGCGCGACGTCGAGCACGTCGGGGTCGACGACCAGGCGGCCGACGGCCGGGAGGCGGCCCCGGATCTCTTCCTCCAGCATCGCCGCGAGCCGCTCCGCCGCGTCCGGGTCCAGGGGCGGGCGGGTGTCGGGCACGGCGGCGCCGCGGCCGAGCCGGTTGGCGAACAGCCGCGTCCGGCCGGGCTCGGCGACGCGGTTGAGCAGGTGCTCCCGCACCGACAGCAGCACCCGTCCCGACACCCGGTCGATCACCGACTCGGCCGTGTCGAGCACCGCGTCCCGGGAGTCCGGCGCGAGGCGCAGCAGCCGGTCCAGGGACCGGAACAGCGTTCCGGGCGCGCCCGCCGCCACGCGCGCCGCGCCCGTGACGTCGCCGTCCGCCAGCCGCGCCTCGAAGCGCGCCGCGAACGACGGCGCCTTCTTCTCGCCGCGCGCGACCGCGAACACGTCCGCCGCCCCCGCCCACCGCGGGTGCTCGTGCGAGCCGGAGGGGGACGCCGAGGCGGTCCAGTTGCCGGCGGACGATGCCCATGGTGGTCCCGACCAGCATCTCGGCCGAGCCGAAGCGGCGGGACGGGACGGAGGCCCCGGCCGCGCC